>JACOVF010000042.1 GCA_016177465.1 Gemmatimonadota bacterium | reverse complement strand
GCCGCTCGGCATCGAGGTGCGGTTCGACGCCTTCATGTTCCAGCTGCCGGCGCTGAAGGAGATCTCCTACTTCCAGCTGACCTTCACGAACAACTCCCGGCAGGTGTACGGCGTCGCGCTGAACTACGACTCGCTGTACATCTCGATGACCCACGGCTGGTTCAACGACGAGCAGCGGACCATCGCGACGTGGGCGCCGTCCATGGGGGCGGTCGTCGGATATGCGAGTCCGCTCAAGCCGTGCCAGGCGGCGCGCGAAATCGTGGACCTCACCTGTGCGTCGTGGGGCACCTTCGGCGCTTCGGGATTCGGATTCCACGGCGGGGCGACGGCGCTGATCTTCCTCAAGTCCCCGATCGGCGATCTGCGGAACAAGCACTTCACCAACCCGAGCAGCCCCTTCTACAACCCGGCGCACCCGCTCGCCGGTGACACGCTGACCTTCAACCAGGGGAAGCTGTGCGGGTTCCGGGCGTGCGCGCGGAACATCGTCCGCACCACGCCGTCCGTCACGCCGGACCACGAGCAGCGGGCGTTCGGGATCATCTCAGGCACCGAGCAGAACACGTTGGGGGCGCGCACGCCGGCGTCCTTCACCGACCAGGTGTACTGGCACACCTTCCGCAACCCCGGGTTCCCGCTCCGCTGGGCCCCCGGGCAGGCGGTTGCCTTGGGCGGCGGGTTCCATAAGTGGCTGCCGGGCAACTGGGACTACAACAAGGACGGCGTGCCCGACTCGATGTTCGTGGACGGCTGCCATGTGAACGGCTGCGTGGCGCTGTTCGGCGATACGCTCGCCAACGGGAAGTACGCCACCTACAACAACATCGCCTCGACGACGGGCGTCGGGCCAATCCGTTTCATGGCGGACTCGACCGTCTCGTTCGTGTTCGCCCAGGTCCCCGCGCTGGACTCAGCCTCGCTCGTGGCGGAGATGGCGGCGGCCATCGACAACTACATGAACTTCTATCTCGCCCCCGACCCGGCGCCCAAGTGCGGGGTCGTCGGCGCCACCCGCCCGCCCACGAGCGACGGCTCGGCCATCACGGTCACCTGGGACAACAGCTGCTTCGCCGGTGAATGGACCGACAAGTTCCTGGCCAAACAGGCGGCGGACATGGCCGCGGCCGACACCAGCTCCGCGCTGGGACGGCTGCGCATGTTCAATACCTGGCTGCTCGACACGCTGAACTTCCTGGCGACGAACAACCTCCTCGCCCTGTACGTCTTCAAGTCCTGCACCGGCGGCAACAACTGGACCGACGACGGGGACTGCGAGGGGGACGTGGCCACCGGCGGCCCGCTGGCCGACGGCGGCTGGCTGCCGCTGCAGACGTACAACACGGACAACCCGGCGGGGATCCCGAACACATACAGCGACGTGGGTGTCGTGGCGGGGCAGACCTATACCTACAGCCTGGTCGGCCAGACGCGCGGCGCGAACTTCACCGTGCTGAACGGGGACGGCTGGACCGTCGCGGCGGGCGACACGATCTGCAACCTGAACTGCCGGCTCGAGCCGCTGAACCTCGCGCCGTCGCTGTTCAACGCCCTCACCGCCTCCACCGCTGAGCCGAGCGTGGCGCGCGTCTACCTGCCGATCAGTCGCCAAGCCGGCAGTATCCGGTCGCGGCTCGTGCAGGTGGACAGCGCCGGGCCGATGACGGGCGAGCGCATCGGCATCGCCATCACCGCCGATAGCATCCGGGCCGGGACACACCGGATCGTGATCGGCGACGCGGCGACCGCGGTGCGGACGGACACCATCGTCCGAGCGACCGGCGCCGTCCGCGCCACGGCCACGCGGGTCATCCTGCCGCGCGGCACGGCGGCGGACACGATCAACGGCACCAACGCCGGCGGGTTCACGACCAGCGGCGCGGCCGCGCCGACTGCGGCGTTCGTGATCGCCGGGACCGACTCGATCGTGACCACCACGTACACGTGGGCGTCGGGCCCGGTACTTGCGCTCACGCGCGAGGGCACGGGCGGGGGCGCGCTGCTCGTCTCGAGCACGCTCACCGGAGCCGGCCTCACGCCGCTCGCGTTCAAGCGCAACTCGGATTACCCCAAGTTCGAGCTGAGCCTGGACGCGTCGCTGGCGAACGCCTTCAACCAGCAGCGTCACCTCGCGGATGCGACACTCGGCGCCGCGGCAATCCCGCCGCTGGTCGAGCCCACGGTGACCTGGATCGCGGGCTCTGCGAGCCAGGACCAGGTGCGCAGCTCGAACCAGGCGAACGGCGATTACCGCATCACCTGGGGGGCGGCACCGTACGGCAGCGACGAGCCGTTCCGGCTGAACTTCTCCTCGCCGGGCACGTCGGTGACGGAAATCCAGAACTCGCTGACCGGCCGGACGGCGGTCTCGACCGGGCTCGTGACGGACTCGGCGGCGCTGGCCATCGCCGCGTCCATCGGCCAGGCGGCGTTCTCCATCGACTCGCTGGTGGCCGTGCGGCTGCCGTTCAGCATCCAGAACCTGCGCTACAACCGGACGGTCGAGGTGGCGATGCGCAAGCGCCCGGCCGCGGGCAAGTTCCTCACGGTGGGCCTGCTGCCCGACACGATCCAGGTCCGGGCGCCCGACAACGTCTGGGTACCCGGTGATACGCTGTTCTTCCTGGAGCGCGTCGGCGGCAACCTGGCCGTCACGTTCGGGCGCGCGGTGATCGGGTGCGATGCGTCGCGCTACACCCGCCTGGAGTGCAACCCGGTCTATCCGGGCACCCGAGGCGGGACCACGTACCTCGGCCAGCGATCGGGCCAGGTGCTGCTCGTGCAGTACCACACGCCCGTCACGTCGGCGAGCGAGTTCACCTACCGCGCCGACGCGCCGACCCGCGGTGTGGCGCTCGCCGACTCCACGGCGGCCATTCGGGCCGCCCTCGCCGCGGTGCGCGTCGTGCCGAATCCGTACGTGATGATCTCGCAGTACGCGGGCAACGGCCTGATGTTCACGCACCTGCCGCCGCGCGGCTACATCCGGATCTACACCGTGGCGGGGCACTTTGTGCAGCAGATCACCTGGGACGAGTCGACCCTGGGCGGCGACGGCGACCTGTTGTGGAACATCCGGTCGCGTGAGGGCAACGTGCTCGGGTCCGGGCTGTATTTGTTCGTCGTCACGGCCACCGAGGACAGCCCCCTCACGAACGCCTCGGCCGCCCGGCCGATCGGTTCGAAGACCGGCAAGTTCGTGATCATTCGCTAGGGAGGACCGAGACCATGCGTCGTTCTACAGCATTGCTTCTGGCCGCCCTCCTGGCGGTGCCCGGCACTCGGCTCGCCGGGCAGGGAGGGGGGACCGTGCTCCTGCCGCAGCCGGAAAACCCGACAAGTCGCGTCGGCACGCGCGGCGCCAACTTTCTCGAGATCGGTATCGGCGCCCGCGGCCTGGCGCTCGCCGGCGCCTACACCGCCCTCGCCGAGGGCGTAACCTCCCTGTACTGGAACCCCGCCGGGATCGGTGAGATGGAGGGCCCGGCGGCGGCGGTGAGCGTCCAGCAGCTGTACGGCGAGGACGGGCTCGATCACAGCTTCGTGGGTGGGGTACTTCCGGTCGGGACCAACGGGGCGTTCGGCATCTCGCTCACCCAGCTGACGAGCGGCGACATCGAGCGGACCACCGAGGCGTTTCCCGACGGCGGCGACCCGGCGTTCGGGGCCACGTTCTCCTACTCGGCCACGGCCGCCGGGCTGTACTACGGCCGGCGCCTCACCGACCGGCTCGCCATCGGCATCGGCCTCAAGTTCGTGACCGAAGGCATCGACAACGCCAAGGCCAACTACTACGGCCTCGACGTCGGCACCAAGTTCCGCACCGGCCTGTACGGCGTTCATATCGCCGCCTCCCTCGCCAACCTCGGTAGCTCGTCGCGCTTCCAAGGAGCCGCCATCGAGCGGTTCTCCATAGACGAGTTCCGCCCGGGCTTCACGCAGGTGCAGTTCTCCACGACCGGCGTGCAGATGCCCACGCTGTTCCGCTTCAGCGTGCGGTCCGACGTGTTCGGCGCGAGCGATGCGGTCCTCGGCGCGAACCCGATGCACAACTTCGTCGCCCTGGCGGAGTTCCAGGACGCCATCGACACCGACGTCCAGCTGCTGATGGGCGCCGAGTACTCCTATCGGGAGCTCGTGTTTCTGCGGGGCGGCAAGCGGTGGGTCAACGAGAAGGAGACCGACTTCCGCAGCGGGTCGCACGGCCTCGCCGTGGGGGGCGGCGTGCGCCTGCCGCTCGGCGGTAGCCGCCGGCTCTCCTTCGACTATGCGTTCACCGACATGGACGAGCTGAACAACATCCATGTGTTCTCGATCGAGTTCGGCTTCTGACGCGGGAAAGGAACGACGCATGACCAGAGTGCTTCGGATATTGATCGCCGGCCTCGCCATGGGCGCGACGGCGCTCCCCGGACAGCAACCGGAGGGTCGCTGGGTGGTCGTGCCGACGGTCGGCCTCATGCGCTTCGACCGCACCAGCGCGTTGTCATCCATCGACGAAGGCCTCTCCACCACCATGTGGCTGTCGGGCGGCCTGACCGGGCTGTACGCCCTGCGGTCGGACCTGCGGGTGGGGCTCTACATCGAAGGCGGTCAGGCGGAAACCAGCCCGGACTACTTCCGATACACGCTCTTCCGCACCACCGGCGCATATGAGCTGCGCGCGATCTCCCAGCGAGTGGTATTCCTGGACTACGGGGTCATCGCGGCGTGGGACGTGCCCGCGATCCGCAACGCCGGGCCCTACCTCAAGGCGGGCGTCGGCGGGCACAGCGTCCTCCTCGACGTCCAGCGGACGAACTCGACCCGGCAGGCCGGCGGCACCGAGTTCGTGCTGGGCGGCGGGCTGAACTACCAGCTCCGCGGTAACGTGGCGGTCCAGCTGGAGCTGCTGGACTTCATGTGGAGCGATTGGGACCGCGACAAGCTGAACACCGCGTTGCCGTCCGAGCAGAACACGGTGTTCGAGGAAGACAACCCGCCCGGGGTCCTCTGGGACAAGCCGAGCCTGATTCACAACCTGCGGCTCGCGGTCGGGTTCAAATTCACCCCGGCGATCCAATGAGGCGGAGGACGACAGCTATGCACATGACTCGTGGATTCGTCATCGCCCTTGGGGCGGCAGCGGTGTGGGCATGCGCGCACGACGACCCGGCGACGGTCATCGTCCGGGACGGCGCCGAGGCGATCGCCATCATCGACCTGACCACGGGAGGCGCCGGCGGCTTCCCGGGCGGGACGCGCGTCACGAACACTTTCCTGCTGTCGGGCTTCGATACGGCGCAGGTTGATGCGTTCGCCCGGGCGACGGTCAATCCGCCGGATTACCGGATGAACTCCGCCATCAACTGCGGGTTCTGGACCACCCCGTTGATCTATCCCCCGGGCGCCGCCGCGGTGGCGAACTACACGGCGCCTGCCCGCTACCTGCCGGCGATCACCGGCACGGCCCGCATCATCGACATCTCCGGATGCGGGACGGCCGTGGACTACATCGTCGAAGGGGGGAACCCCGGGAACGGGTTCGACGCGTGGGAGGTGTGGCACGAGTTCGACGGGCTGGGGCCCACCGGGACGCGCTACGTCGAGGGCTTCGTCCGCTATGCGCTGCAGCAGCGTGGTGCGCTCGACGTCGCGGAGCTGCTCCAGACCGGCGCGGTGACGCAGCCGGACTCGCTGGTCTTCTTGGCCGGGGACTTTAATCCGGCTGGGAGGAAGGCCCGTGATGCCTATGTCACCTGCGCGTCCGCGAGTGTTGTCCGTCCGACCGACGGCGCCAACCCCCAGCTGCTCGGTAGCGACACGTCTCGCAGCGGGAGAGTCGTGTTGGATCAGACCGCCTGCTCGGACGCGACCTCCATCTGGACCAGCGGCTGGAACAGCGCGAGGGCCCCGGTGCCGCAGAACAACAACACGGCGTTTAAGCCGAACCAGTACAACTTCTTCGTCGTCTGGGAAGCGCTGCCGGACAGTACGCCCAACTACGCCAAGCCCATCTACCGCTACCAGATGGGTCCGCTGCTCACCACGACCGGGCGCGTCGTGAACAACGGCTACGGACCGATCCCCAAGGCCGCGCTGACCGCCTCGCAGCTCGTGCTGTTGCCGGGCGGTATCGGCCGCGCCGATACGGTTAAGTTCACCGCCAACAACCTCGTGCCGCTTCAGTCCGGCACCACGTACCAGATGTGGGTGGTGCAGGCGGGCACGGCGACCGCCCAGCGCGTCAACGGGCGGGCGATCCGGCTCAACGGCACCACCGTCGTGGACACGGTGCCGGACACCGAGTTCAACCTGACGAGCGCGATGACCGGAGCGCGCGTTGAGTTCGACTTCGACACCGCGAGCGCCGTCGCCGCGTACGACCAGGCGGTGCTCGCCATCGGGGCCGCGGGCACGGGCTCCCTGCCGGCGACCCAGCCGATGTGGGCGTTGATCATCAAACCCGCGGGCCAGGCGGGGGCCGCGAGCGTGGCCACGACCTTCGGCTCGTTCAACAGCGGGACGGGCACCGTGCGGTTCGCCGCGGCGGGCAGCGGCACCGGTGGCGTCTTCGGGCTCGAGGTCCGCGAGGACGTCAAGCGGCTCCGGCGGCCGGCGCTAGGGTACTTTTACGAGGCCTGGTTGCTGCACTCGAGCGACCCGACTGCACGGCTGTCCCTCGGGACGCTCCGCGCGCCGTACCCGGATCAGAATACGCTGCTGACCGACGCCGACGTCATGACGGACCTGCCGCTCTCGGGCGCCGAGTTGACCCGGGCCGCCGTGCGTTACGTGGCGGGGAACTACGGCGAGTTCTGCGAGATCGCCTCGATCGCCGGCACCCCCCCGGACACGACGGTTGCGGCCAAGTACGACCTGTTGCAGGTTCGCCTGACGCCCAAGACCGCGGTTCCCGGCACGCTGAGCCCGACCATCGTACTGTCGGGCGGCGCGGCCCTGCCGCCGGGCGCCAACACGCACAAGAGCGAATGCACGCCCTGACGGCGGTGCGCGCCGCCGAGTGACGCGACGCCCCGGGTCTTCGGATCCGGGGCGTTGTCTCGAAATGCGAAAGGGGGCTCCGTCCTTTGGAGCCCCCTTCTGCACCGAGGGAATCCTCGAAGGTCCGTCAGTCCACGATCGATTCCGGCAGCACGTACTTGATCGGATTCACCGGCTTGCCGCTGACCCACACCTCGTAGTGCAGGTGCGGCCCTGTGGAGATGCCGGTCGAGCCGACGAGCGCGATGCGCTGGCCGCGCTGCACCCGGGTGCCCCGCGCCACGAGGATCCTGGAGCAGTGGGCGTAGCGGGTGACCAGGCCGTAGCCATGGTCGATCGTCAGCATGTTGCCGTAGCCGTCGACCCACTTCACTTCGGTCACCACGCCGGCGGCCGGCGCCTCGATCTCCGCGCCCATCGGCGCCGTCACGTCGATTCCCTCGTGGGGCCGCGCCAGGTGCAGGATCGGGTGCACCCGCTCGCGCGCGAATGCGCTCGTAAGCCAGCCCTTGGTGGGCATGATCGATGGCATGGCGGCGAGCCGCGCCTGGTGGCTCGAGAGCGAGTCGTAGGCTTCGCTGATGGAACGAACGAGGAGGTTGGCGCGCCGGGTGAGGGCGTCCATGTCCATCCGCGCGGCGAACGCGTGGGTGCCAGCCGGGCCGGCGGCGGAGAGGTTGTCGCGCTCCGGCCATTGGCCCGCCGGCCCGCCGATGCCCGCTTGCTGCACGCCCGGGTCGGTCGGCGTCAGCCCCGCGAGCAGCCGCAGCTCGTTCTCGCGTTGGCTGAAGGCGCTCAGGGTGTCGTGCAGGCCGGCGAGTCGCTCGCGCAGGCGCTGGATCTCTCCGGCCAGCAGCTGGTTCTCGCGCGCCAGCGCGCGGCTGCGCGTGATGCTGATGCCGCGGGACAGCGCGGCGCCGCCGAGCACGAGGAACACGAGCGCGATCACGCTCCCGATCCCCACCACGAACTTGATGACGGTCTGCGATACCTCCACGGCCCGGGAGGCCCCGGAGCCGTGTGGCACCAGCATGACAGTCCAGCGACGCTCGTTGCTCTTACGCATCAGGAACGCCAAACATACCGGCGGCGGGTACCCCCGTCAATGCAACCGCACGTGAGCTAAGTCACACTCCTTTGGGCAGTTAGTAAGTCGTTCCGGGGTTTGGGAAAAAGCACTGGCGGTTTCGTCACCGACTGCCCTTCCACGTTGAGGGCCTCGAGCTGGTCAAACCCCACGGCGGCGAGCGGCTGGGGCGCGCCCAGCAGCGACCAGATCTCTTCCGCCTTGGCCGGGAAGAATGGTGCCGCCAGCACGGCGAGTCGCGCCACGGTGCGCGCGAGGTTGGCGAGCACGGTGTCCAGTTCGCCCGCTTTCGTGGCGTCCTTGGCGAGCTTCCACGGCGCCGTCTCCTCCACGTAGCGGTTGGCGCGCGCCGCCAGCTCGATCACCTGTGCCGCGCCCTCGTTCAGCGTGACGTGGTCCATCGCGGCGGCGAAGGCGGTGAGCCCCCGGCGCGCTGCGGCCTCGAGCGGCGTGGCGTAGCCCGTCCGGTCGCGCGGCACCGTGCCGCCGCGGTAGCGGTGCACCATAGCCAGGCTGCGCGACACCAGGTTGCCCAGGGTATCGGCGAGGTCGGCGGTGTAGCGCGCGTCGAAGCGCTCCCACGTGAAGTTGCCGTCGGCTTCGAACCCGATCTCCCGCAGGAGGAAGTAGCGCAGCGCGTCGCCCCCGTAGCGGGCGATCGCACCTTCGAGGCTGACGGCCGTGCCCGCCGTCTTGCTCATCTTTGCGCCCTCCCACTGCACGTATCCGTGCGCCCACACCCGGCGCGGCAGCGCCACGCCCGCGGCGAGCAGCATCGCAGGCCAGATCACGCAGTGGAACCGCGTGATTCCCTTGCCGATCACGTGCAGGTCGGCGGGCCAAAGCCGCTCGTATCCGGCCTCGGGGAAACCGGTGGCTGAGAGGTAGTTGATCAGGGCATCGAACCAGACGTACACCGTCTGTTGCGCGTCCCCCGGGAAGGGAATGCCCCACGGTTGCCGCACGCGCGAGATGGAGATGTCCTGCAGTCCGCTTTCCAGAAGCCGCAGCACCTCGTTGCGGCGGATCGCCGGCTCGACGGCGAATTCTCCCGAGGTGATGAGCGTCAGCAGGCGGTCGCGGTACGCGCTCAGCCGTAAGTAGTGGTTCTCCTCCTTCCTTGGTACGAGCTCGAGTGTCGGGTGCTCGATGCAGCGGCCATCCACGATCTGCGCCCCCTGCTTGAACTCCTCGCACCCGGTGCAGTAGAGCCCCTCGTACTCGGCCACGAACAGATCGTCGGGACGGCGTTGCTGGATGCGCTCGAGCAGCGCGGTCACGGTGCGCGCGTGGCGCTGCTCGGTGGTGCGGATCCAGTCGTCGTGGCTGCAGCCCAGCTCCCGCCAGTACCGGGCGAAGGTGTCCGCCATCCGGTCCACCCACACCTGCGGGGTGACGCCGGCCGTGGCGGCGGCCTGGACCACGGACTGGCTGTGCTCGTCCATGCCCATCAGGAAGTGCACGGCGTCCCCGCGCAGGCGCCGGTAGCGGGCGATGCAGTCGGCGCCGACCTTCTCGAGCGCGTGCCCCAGATGCGGGTCGCCGTTCGAGTAATCGATCGCGGTTGTGATGTAGAACTTAGGCACCGGCGGGCGGAGGGGGGCCTCGGCGCCCCCGGCGGCCGCGGCG
>JACOVF010000041.1 GCA_016177465.1 Gemmatimonadota bacterium | reverse complement strand
GTGAACGAGCGCTTGCATCTCAATGCGATCGAGCTGTGGGAGTGGGCCGCCGAGCACGGCATCCCGGTGTCGCGCAGCCTGCTGGAACAGGCGCGGCGGCAGCCGGAGCAGGTCCCGCCCCTCTCGGCGTTGCTGTCCGTCGGCGGCATTCATCATGATGTGGGCGGGCGGGACAAGGCGAGCGTCCTGCGGGAAATCGTCGAGCGCCTTCCGCTGCCGCCCGAGGTTGACCGGGAGTTCCTGGCGACGACGCTCGAAGCCCGCGAGGCGATGGGATCAACGGGGATCGGGGACGGCATTGCGATCCCACACGTGCGAAACCCGATCCTGTTGCACGTCACCGCCCCGTTCGTCACCCTGTGCCTGCTACGTGACCCGGTGAACTTCGATGCGGTGGACGGAAAGCCGGTCCACGCGCTGTTTACCGTGGTCAGTTCAAACGTTCCCGGGCATCTCCGGATTCTGGGTCAGCTCGGCTTCGTGCTCCACGATCAGGATCTCCGGGGCCTACTCGTGCGGCGGTCCGCGGCGGCGGATATTCTGGCCCGGGTGCACGCGGTGGAGGGTCGCGCGAGCGGGGTCTATCGGGCCCCCAACAGCGAGCCGTAGTGCGGTGACCGCGCTCGCAATCGCCGTTGTCTGTTGGGCCGTGGGGGCGTGCGGCGCGTTGCTGCTGCGGCGGTACCCTGTGGGCGTCATGTTCGGCGGCAGCGGCGCGATCGCCGGCGCGGCCGCCGCGGGGTTCGCCGGTGCTCTGGCGCTGGCCGCCGAAGTGCCGCAGTACTGGCGTGCTCCCTGGAGCATGCCCGCCGGTATGCTCGCCTTGCGTCTCGATCCGCTCACGGCGGTCTTCCTGTTGCCGCTCGCGGCCGTCGGCGGGCTTTGCGCGGTCTACGGCGTCGCGTACCTGCGCCGGCACGCGAACGGGCGACCGATCGGCGGGTCACTCGCGGCCTACAACATCCTGCTCCTGAGCATGGCGCTCGTCGTGGCGGCGAACGACGTCGTGCTCCTGCTCGTCGCGTGGGAGTTGATGACGCTGAGCTCGTGGGCGCTCGTCGTGAGCGATCACGACGACTCCGCCGTGCGAGCGGCGGGCCTGCAGTACCTCGTCGCCGGGCACCTCGCGACGGCCGCCCTCCTGCTCCTCGGACTCTTCCTGGGCTCCGGGAGCGGCACATTCGAAATCGGCGCCCTCTCCACGCCGGCAATGGTCCCCTCCGGACTGCTCTTCGGGCTCGCCCTGATCGGTTTCGGTACCAAGGCGGGGATCGTGCCGATGCACGTCTGGCTGCCGGACGCCCATCCCGCTGCGCCGTCCCACGTCTCCGCGCTCATGTCGGCGATCATGATCACGATGGGCTTTTACGGCCTGGCGCGATTCATCCCGCTGCTTGGGCCACCGGCGTCGTGGTGGGGATACTTCCTGATGATCCTCGGCGCGCTCGGCGCGGCGGGCGGGGTCGCGTTCGCCCTCGCTCAGCGCGACGTGAAGCGCGTGCTGGCCTACTCCACGGTCGAGAATGCCGGTCTCGTGACCCTCGCGGTGGGTGTGGGCCTCCTCGCGACCGCGCAGGGGCAGCCCGTGCTCGCCGGCCTGGCGTGGACGGCCGCGTTGCTCCACCTCTGGAACCATGCCATCGCGAAGGCGCTGCTGTTTCTCGGATTCGGCGCGATCGCCCAGGGAGCGCGGAGCCGAAGCCTCGACGCCTTGGGCGGCTTCCTACGCGGCTGGCCGTTCGTCGGCGCGCTGCTGTGCCTCGGGGCCGCCGCGATGGCCGCGCTGCCCGGCCTGAACATCTTCACCAGTGAGTGGCTGCTGCTCCGCGGGCTTCTGCTCGGGGCCGTCGCGGGGCAGGGGGTTGCCCAAGTCGCCTTCCTCGGCGGCGTCCTGGCCGTCGCGCTCACGGGCGGGCTGGCGGTCGCCTGCTTTGCCCGGCTCGTGGGGGTCGGTCTCTCCGGCTCCGCGCGAACCGCCGAGGCGGAGGCCGCACCGCGTCCGAACTGGGCCATGGTCCTCCCCTTGCTGCTGTTCGCCGCAGCCTGCCTCCTCATGGGGGCGATCCCCAGCCGCGCCGCCGCCGCGCTTAGCGCCGCGGTCACTACTGTTGCGCCGGCGGCGGATGCGCACGCGGCGCCGACCGTCCTCAGACCGCTCGGCATGGTGGTCCCGGTGCTCGCTGTAGCCACGGCCCTTCTGTTCGCGCTCCGGGGTCGAGCGGGGCGGCGATCGCGCCAGCGGCAGGACGCCACCTGGGGGTGTGGGTACGCGGCCCCGACGGTGGCGATGCAATACACATCGACCTCGTTCGCGGAGCCGCTGACGCGCGTGCTGCAGCCCCTGCTGCGCGCCGAGGTGCAGGGCCTCGTGGAACCCGACCGCGCCGCGATCTGGCCGCGCGCGAGGCGCTGGGCCTCGGGGGCGGCGGACCGGGTGCTCGTCGGGCTGTATCTGCCCCTGTTCGCCGCCATCGCCCGCGCCGGCCAGCGGCTGCGCGGATACCATCAGGCTCGCGTGACGTGGTCGCTGCTGTACATCGGCGCCACGGTGCTCGCGGTGCTGGCGCTCCTGTTTCTCCCGGGAGTGCGCCGGTGATTCTCGTTGCGGTCAGTCTGCTCCTGATCGTCACGGCGGGCGTGGCCGCGGCAGGGCTGGCGCGACGTCCCACAGCGGGAGAGATGTGGTTCCGTCTCTGCTTCGGCGCGGGCTGCGTCACCGGGGCGGTGCCGGCGGTTGCCGTGCTGGCCGGTGCCCCGGTGCCGGACGTCCGCCTGGCGGCCGCGGCGCCGTTCGGCGCCTGGGCGTTCGGGCTCGATGCACTCTCGGCCGTGTTCCTGCTGGCGATTCTGAGCGTTGGTGCCGCCTGCGCGTTCTACGGGCTGGCCTATCTCGAGCACGAGCGCGGCCGCCGCGCGGTCGGCGCCGCCCACCTGCTCCTGGCGCTGCTGGTCGCCGCCCTGGCGCTCGCCGTCATCGCTCGGGCGGCGGTCCCTTTCCTGATCGCCTGGGAAGGCATGGCGGTGGCCGCGTATCTGCTGGTCGTGGTCGAGCACGAACGCCCGGAGGTCCGTCGCGCCGGCCTGATCTACCTGGCGGTGACCCACGCCGGGACGTTGCTCCTCTTCGTTCTCTTCGCCACCTGGGCCGGCGGCCCGAGCGATCTCAGCTTTGCCGTTCTCGCCAAGCATCCGCCGTTCTCGGCTGGCCGTGGGGGGATGATCCTCGCCTTGGCGCTCGTCGCTTTTAGTCTCAAGGCGGGAGTCGTCCCGTTCCATTTCTGGCTCCCCGAAGCGCACGCCGCGGCGCCGTCGCACGTTTCCGCGCTCATGTCGGGCGTCGTCATCAAGATGGGGATCTACGGGCTGATGCGGACGGTGGTCCTGTTCGGTCCGCCGTCACCCTGGTGGGGATGGGTCGTGCTCGCGCTCGGAGCGTGCTCCGGCGTGCTGGGGGTCGTGTGGGCCCTCGCCCAGCACGATATCAAGCGGCTCCTCGCCTTTCACAGCGTCGAGAACATCGGGATCATCCTGCTCGGCATTGGGGCGGGGGCGTTGGGCCTGGCGTACGGGCACTCGCTGGTCGCGGTGCTGGGCTTCGCCGGGGCCGCGCTCCACACGCTCAACCACTCGCTGTTCAAGAGCCTCCTGTTCCTCGGAGCGGGGTCGGTGATCCACGCCACCGGCGCGCGGGAGTTCGACCGACTCGGGGGGCTCGCTCGGTTCATGCCCACCACGACGGCGGCATTTCTGGTCGGGTCGGCGGCGATCGTCGGGCTGCCGCCACTCAACGGGTTTGTGAGTGAATGGGTGGTCTACCAGGCCGTCCTCCGGGGCGGGAGCGCGAGCGGAGCGCTGCAGCTCGCGGCGCTGGCTGCGGTCACGTTGGCGCTCATCGGCGCCCTGGCGCTGGCCTGCTTCGTGAAGGTCGTGGGCATCATGTATCTGGGGACGCCCCGTGACAGCGCGGCGGCCAGCGCCCGAGAGCCGGCGCCCGGCATGATCCGCCCGGTCGTCGGCCTCGCCATCGCCTGCGTCGCAATTGGGCTCCTCCCGATCGCCGTGGTGCCGCCGGCGCTTCGAGTCGGGTCGCTCGTCGCGGGCGTTCCGCCCGACCCGGCGGGACCGCAGGTTGGCGCCGCCGGCCCCGCCACCGCGTTCACACTGGCGCTTGCCGCCGGCCTGCTCGTGGCCTGGGGACTGCGCACCGCGTTCGCTCGCCGGCAACGCCGAGTGGAGGCGGTGACGTGGGGGTGCGCCTACGCGACAGCGACCCCTCGCATGGCGTACACGGCGTCGTCGTTCGCCGCCCCACTGCTTGGCGCCTTCCGGTCCCTCGCGGGCGTGCGCACGGACCGCACCGCGCACGCCTTCGCCACGCACGCGATCGACCCGGTGCTGGACTGGGTCATTCTCCCCGCCTGGCACGGGGTCCGCGCCGCGGCAACTCGGCTGCGTCCCATCCAGCGCGGCGGGCTGTCGGTGTACCTGCTATATGTCGTCGCGGCCGTCGTCACGTTGCTGCTCTACCTCTTCGTGGCCGGAAGCAATCTGTGACTCGGGAAGGGTTGGTTGCGCTGGGCATCCTGGGCGTCACGGCCCCGGTGGTACCGGGAATCGTCGTGAAGACCAAGTCGCTG
>JACOVF010000048.1 GCA_016177465.1 Gemmatimonadota bacterium | reverse complement strand
TTCCCCCTTCCTCCTTCCCCTCTCCCGGCAGGATCACCCAGACCGCGTATACCCCATCGGGCGGAAGGAGCTTCCGTGGGTCGGGCGGGGCCAGGTTGATAGTCGGCACCCCGATCGATCGGCCCCGCCCGGCGCCGCGTTCCACGACCCCCTGCACGCTGTACGGCCGCCCGAGGCACCGCGCCGCGGCCGCGAGATTACCGTGCGCCACCGCCGCGCGGATCAAAGTCGACGAGATCGGCTGGCCCCCCCCGTCGTCCCGCACCGCGTCCACCAAGTCCACCCCGAACCCGTCGGTCGTGCCGAGCCGCCGGAGCGTTTCCACGTCCCCCGAGCGGCCGCGTCCGAAGCCGTGGTCGTAGCCCAGCACCAGCTCCTGCATCCCGAACTGTGCCCGCAACACCTGGCGGACGAACTCCTCAGGCGTGAGCTGCGACAACTCCCGGGTGAACGGCACGACCTCGACCCGATCGAGCGCGAGGGCGCCCAGGATCTCACGCTTCTCCGCGGTGGTCGTCAGCAGCTTCGGCGCCGCCGCCGGGTTCACAATCTCGAGCGGGTGCGGCTCGAAGGTGACGAGCAGGCTCGCGAGCCCCCGGGCCCGCGCCCGGCGCGTGATCTCGGCCAGCACCGCCTGGTGCCCGCGGTGAATGCCGTCGAACGTGCCGACGGTGACGATCGTGCCGCTCATTCTTCCGCCACCACCACGCGCGGCTTTAGAACGTCGCCCTGCACTTCCGCCACGGCCACCAGCGCGTCGCGGTGGAACAGCGCCACGTTTCCCGCGACCGTCAAGGAGTCCTCTCGGGTTTCCCGATTCCCGCTTCCCACCGGCACCGGCCTTCCGTGGACGACCGCGTCCCGCTCGGTCGCGTCGAGGTCCCGCCGCGCCAGCCCGGCGACGAGCACCGCGGGGTCCCGCGCCTGCGCCGCCGTCACCGCCGCCGGGGCGATCGCCTCCGCGAGGCGGAACGATCCGACGCGGGTCCGCGTGAGCGCCACGAGGTGGCCGCCACAGCCCAGCGCCTCGCCCACGTCCCGCGCCAGGCTCCTGAGATACGTCCCGGCGCTCACCGTGGCGCGGAACCGCGCGTCCGGCGGGTCCCAGGCCATCAGCTCCAGCTCGCGCACCTCCACGCGCCGCGCCGCCGGGGCCACCGTTTCCCCACGCCGCGCGCGCCGGTGAGCGCGCTCCCCCGCGATCTTCACCGCCGAGTACGCCGGCGGTCGCTGTTCCCGGACGCCGCGGAACGCCGCCAGCGCCGCCGCCACCACCTCCCGCCCCAGCGTCCGCCACCCCTCCGACGCCGCCTGCACGCGCCCGGTGAGATCGTCGGTGTCGGTCGTCGTCCCGAGGCGGATCATGCCCTCGTATGCCTTCTCCCACCCTGCGGCGAACGGGGCGAGTCGCGTGGCCCGGCCCGTCACCACCACCAGCAATCCCTCGGCAAACGGGTCGAGGGAGCCGAGGTGGCCCACGCGGCGGGTTCCCAGCACGCGCCGGACGATATCCACCACGTCGTGCGAGGTGGGTCCTGCCGGCTTTGCGACCAGGAACACGCCGTCGGTCAGCCGGCGTCCTCCTTCAGCTCCTTCAGGACCCGATCGATGCGCTGCGCGTGCTCGAGCCCGCGGTCCAGCTCGAAGTGGAGCTCCGGCGTGATGCGCAAGGTGAGTCCCTTGGCCAATTGGGCGCGCAGGTACCGCGACGCGCTCGCGAGTCCCTCGAGGGACTTCGCCCGCTCGTCCTCGGTGCCCATCACGCTCACGCGCACGCGCGCATGCGACAGGTCGGGCGACACCTCGACGCCCGTCACCGTCACGAACCCGATGCGGGGATCGCGCACGTCCCCTGTCAGGAACTCCGCGACCGTTTGGCGGACCAGCTCTCCCACCCGCTCCGGGCGATGGCTCGGCCTTTTCATGCGTTCAGAGATAGCTCGTGCTCGAGTCCACAATCCGGGCGCCGGGGGCGCCCGCGACCAGCCGGTCCGCCTCCCGCAGGACGCGCTCGGCGTGGCGGCGATCGTTGCTCACGACGCAGACCGTGAGCTCGGCCCGCTGCCACAGGTCTTGATGGTCCGTCTCCGCGGCCGACACGTTGAACTGGTTGTGCAGCCGGTCCTTGAGGCTCTTCAGCACCTGCCGCTTCTCCTTCAGGGACTGGCACGCCGCGAGGTGCAACTCCCAGGTACTGACCCCGATGATCATCGGCGTGGCCCGGGTCAGCTCCCTCGGGCGCCGCTCCCCACGTCGAGCGAGCGCGCGACCTCCTCGATGCGGTACGCCTCGATCAGGTCACCGACCTTGAGGTCGTTGAAGTTCTCGACCCCGATGCCGCACTCGAAGCCCTCGCGGACCTCGCGCGCGTCGTCTTTGAACCGCTTGAGCGACGCGAGCGTGCCGTCGTACACCTCGACGCCGTCGCGGATCAGGCGCACGCGCGCCGTGCGCGGGATCACGCCCGAGCGCACGAAGCTGCCGGCGATGGTGCCCACCTTCGCGATTTTGAACAGCTGGCGGACCTCGGCTTCGCCCAGCACCACTTCCTTCTTCTCGGGCGCGAGCAGGCCCTCCATCGCCGCGCGGATCTCCTCCACCGCCTCGTAGATGATACGGTAGGTGCGGATCTCCACCCGCTCCCGCTCCGCGGAGGCGCGGGCGTTGGAGTCGGGCCGGACGTGGAAGCCGATGATGATGGCGTTCGACGCCTTGGCGAGCAGCACGTCCGAATCGGTGATGGCTCCCACGCCGCGGTGCACGACCTCGACGTTCACCTCGCTGGTGGAGAGTTGGGCCAGCGCGTCGGCCAGCGCTTCGGCGGGGCCGCCCTGGTCCGCTTTGATGATGATCCGCAGCGTCGCGGCGCCGCCCTCGACGCGGTCCGCCATGAAGTCCTCGAGCGTCTTCACGCGGCCCGACCGGCGGTGGTACGCCTCACGCTCGAGGCGTTGCCGCTTCTGCGCGATTTCACGCGCCTGCGCCGCGTCCGCCATCACCAGGAACGAGTCGCCCGCCTCGGGCACCCCCTCGAAGCCGAGGATCTGGACCGGGATGGATGGTCCGGCGCTGTCGGCCGTCTGGCCGCGCTCGTCGTACATCGCGCGCACGCGGCCCGAGTACTGTCCGCAGATGAAGGCGTCGCCCACCTGGAGCGTGCCGTTCTGCACCAGGATCGTGGCGAGCGGGCCCTTGCCCGGGTCGAGCGTCGCCTCGAGCACGGTGCCCTGCGCCGGGCGATCCGGGTTCGCCTTGAGGTCGAGCAGCTCCGCCTGCAGTAGGATCTGGTCGAGCAGCTCCTGGACGTTGGTGCCCTTCTTGGCGGAGATCGGCGTCGCCAGGGTCTGGCCGCCGAACTCCTCCAGCACCACGCCGTGCGCCAACAGGTCCTGCTTCACCTTCTGCACGTTGGCGGCCGGCAGGTCGATCTTGTTGATCGCCACGACGAGCGGTACGCCGGCGTTCTTGGCGTGGGAGATCGCCTCGATGGTCTGCGGCATGATCGCGTCGTCCGCCGCCACGACGAGCACGACGAGGTCCGTCACCTGCGCGCCGCGGGCGCGCATCGCGGTGAACGCTTCGTGGCCCGGTGTGTCGAGGAACGTGATGGAGCGCCCGTCTTTCAGCATCACCGCGTACGCGCCGATGTGCTGCGTAATGCCGCCCGCCTCGCCCGCCACGACGTTCGCCTTGCGGATGTAGTCGAGCAGCGACGTCTTCCCGTGGTCCACGTGGCCCATCACCGTGACCACCGGCGGCCGCGGCTTCAGGTCTTCGGCCTTCTCTTCCTCCCCCGCCCCGCCCTCCCCCACGACGTACTCCTCCTCGCGCACGGCCTGGAAGCCGAACGCGGAGGCGATCAGCTCGATCATGTCGAAGTCGAGCCGCTGGTTGATCGTCACCATCTGCCCCAGCTCCTTGAAGGCGAAGGTGACGACCTGCGTGGGCGGGACCTTGAGGGTGCTCGCCAGCTCCGAGACGGTGATGAATTCCGTCACGCGGACCAACGTCTTCTCGCGCTCCTTCTCCTCGCGGCGCTTCTCCTCCTGGAGGTCGCGGAACGACGGACCCTCCTCGCGGTGGCGCACGCCTTTCTTGCCGATCGGGCCCTTGATCGAGGCGAGGGTGCGCGAGATGTTCTGCGCCACCGCCTCCTGGTCGACCAGCGACTTCTTACCCTTCTTGCGCTTCTTGCCCTTCTCGCGGCGCCGCTCCTCGAGCGGGCCGACGCCGGGGGCCGCCGACGCCACGGGCCGCGGCGGCGCGGCGCCGCCTGGAGTGGCGCTCGCGACCGGCTTGGGCCGTACAGGGGTCGGGATGAACGACCGCGGGGACGCGGGCGCCGGAGGCGCGGCCGAGGCGACCGGCGTCATCTCGGCGGGCGGCGCGGGACGCTCCTCGACGGCGGGCAGGTCGCGGAACAGCGCGGCGGCCCGCTCCTCCAGGGACGGGGCGGGTTTAAGCTCCTCCTCTACCTGCTTCGCCGCTTCGAGCGCCTGGCGGGCCTTCAGCTCGATCTCGGCCGCCTCGTCGGCGGCGGCCTGTGCCTCGGCCTCGGCGGCGGCCACTTCCGCAGCGCTGCGGCGGCGGCGCTTGGGCCGGGCTTCGGCGGCCGGAGCCTCAGGCTCCGCCGCTTTGGCCGCGCGGCGCCGCTTCACGGGAGTGGCCGGCTCCTTCTGCTTCCGCTTCTCGCGCTCCCAGCGGGCGCGCACCATCGCCACCTGGTCGTCCTTCAGGGGCGACAGGTGACTGCGCACGAAGATGTCCATCTCCTTGAGCAGGCCCATCAGCTGCTCGCTGGGGATGCCGAACTCCGCCGCCAAATCATGAATCCGCGTCGTTGCCACTCACTCCTCCAAAAGACGCTGCCAACCCGCGCGCGAGCGCGGGATCGCGCACGCCGACCGCCTGCACCGCCGGCCGGCCCAATCCGGCGCCGAGCCGCTCGGCGGCGGGCCCACGCCACACGGGGATGCCGCGCGCGCGCGCCAGCCGTTCCACCTTGTCCCGCGTGCGGGAACTCGCGTCCGCCGCGAGCACCACGCAGGCGAGGTCGCCTGCCTGCAGTTTCGCCCGCACGCCCGCGACGCCGATCACCACCCGTCGCGCTCGAATCCCGAGCCCGAGCAGGCGGATCAGCGTGTCGGTCACGCCGGGGTCTCGCTCCCCGCCTCTTCGCCGCCTTCCTCGGTCATCTCATTGAGGAAGGCCATCAGCTTGTCGGCGAGCTCCGGGGTCATGCTCTCGATCTTGTCCACCTCGTCCCGCTCGAGGTCGAGGATGTCCTGCAGCGTCTTCTTGCCCGCCTGCTCCAGCACCGCCACGAGCTCGGGGGAGAGCCCCTTCATCTCGTTCAGGGCCACCTTGGCCACTTGCTCTTCCTCGGCGGTCGGCAGCGGCGCGAACAGCGGGCCTTCGCCGCCGCGCTCCAGCCACTCGCGGCTCGAGTAGAGGTCGATCTTCCAGCCGGTGAGCTCGGAGGCGAGCCGCACGTTCTGCCCGTTGCGACCGATGGCGAGCGATAGCTGGTCCTCGTCCACGATCGCCTGGATCGTCTTGGTGTCGGGGTCCGAGAACACGCGCGCCACGCGCGCCGGCGCGAGCGCCAGCTTGGCAAACCGCTCCGGATCGGGCGACCAGGGCACAATGTCGATTCGCTCCCCACCCAGCTCATTCACCACCGCCTGCACGCGCGAGCCCTTCAGCCCGACGCACGCGCCGACCGGATCGATGGCGTCGTCCCGGCTCGACACGGCGATCTTGGTGCGGCTCCCCGCCTCGCGCGCTGTGGCGCGGATCTCGACGATCTGCTGCTGAATCTCGGGGACTTCGAGCTTGAACAGCGCCTTCACGAACATCGGGTCGCCGCGCGACAGGATCAGCCGCGGGCCCTTGGGAGTCTCCTCGATGCGCTTCAGCACGGCGCGGATCGTGTCACCCTGGTGAAAGTGCTCACGGTGGTTCTGCTCGCGGTAGGGGATGATCGCCTCCGCCTCGCGGAACTTGTTGAGCATCACCACGATCTTGCCGCGCTCGATCTGCTGGACCTCGCCCGGGAGCAGGTCGCCCACCTTGCCGGAGAACTCCTCGCGGATGCGGGTGCGCTCCCCCTCGCGCACGCGCTGGATGATGCGCTGCTTGGCCGCCTGCACGGCGGTGCGGCCGAACTGCTCGAACGGGACCTCCTCCTCCAACACGTCCCCGACCTGGAAGTCTGGATCCTCGAACCGGGCCTCCTCCAGCGACACCTGCGTGCCCAGATCCTCGACGCTCTCGACGACCGTCCGCAGCACCACGATCTTGATCGTGCCCTTCAGCTCGTCGATGCCGATCTCGGCGCGGACGTTGGGTCCGTAGCGTTTGACCAGGGCCGCGTGCAGCCCGTCCTTCAGCAGATCGAGCAGCTCCGCCCGACTCAACTGCTTGGAGTTCGTCAGCTCCCGGATCGCCGACACGACATCAGTAGTATTTGCCATCCCTCACCTCATATATCGTACGACGTACGTCCTACGACGTACGTTCACCAGTCCACCGCCAGACGCGCATCGCGGATGTCCGTGAGGGGGACAGGCAGAGGCGGTCCACCGTCCGGTTGCAGCACCACGGTCGACTCGTCGGGGACAGCCACGATCCGCGCTCGCACGCGCCCCAGGCCCGCCAGCTTCACTTTCACGTCCCGGCCCACGAACCGCACCCAGTGGCGGTGCCAGCGCAGCGGCCGCTCCATCCCGGGGCTGGAGACCTCCAGGACGTAGCGGGCCCCGGAGAGCCCCATCGCCCCGCCGGCGTCCAGCCAGGTCTCCAGAGCCCGGCTCGCCACCGCACAGTCCTCCACGGTCACGCGCCGGGGCGGGTCTGCGGGCGGCCAATCGATGCGGACTTGCACCAGTGGCCGGTTCGGCGTGCCGCCGATCCGGAGGTCGGCCAGGTCGAGCCCCAGGGCTTCCAGGCGGGCTCGAAACACCTCCACGAGGCTGTCGGTCAGCATAAAAAAAAGCGCGGGCAGAACTTCGCCCGCTTCACACGGCGGAATGTATCGGGCGTCCCGGCGCTGTCAAGCGACTGGGATCCCCAGGTAGGCCACCATCCGCCCGTCCCTCCCCTTGGACGCCCGGTGTGAGAAAAACCGGTCCCGGTCGTGCGCGCTGCACCAAGGGGAGACAGAAATGTCTTTCACACCGAGAGCTTCCGCCTGCTGGACGAGGAGCGCACGGAGATCCACCCGCGTGGGGCCGGGGGTGGACTTGCCAAGCAACTTGAAGGCGACTTCAGAACCTACTTCATAGCACTCACCACAAATACCTACGCCACAATGCATTACAATCTGTGAGCTCTCGCATCCGGTTCGCTCCCGCAGAAGCTTCACGGCGTTCCCCAGCACGCCAGACCCGATCCCCCGCCAGCCGGCGTGAACCAGGGCGATCGCCCCTCTGTCGGGAACGGCGAGATACGCGGGGACGCAGTCGGCGACGGTGATCGTCAGCAGCACCCCCGGAGCGGCCGTCGCATGCCCGTCGAGGCCGTCGAGGATCAACCACCCACTAGGCACCACCTGGTGCCAAGCGACCTCCGTTCCATGGACCTGATGGCTCAAGACGACGGCCGGAAAGCGAGCGGCGACGGCCGTTCGGAACGCCCGCCAGCGCCCCATGACCTGGACCACGCTTTCCTCGCTCCCTAGGCCCAGGCTGAACCCGTGGGCGCGAGTGGTGATGCCGGCGATGAGGCCGAACCGGTCCGCCCAGCTGGCGAGTTCCAGGCGGGGGACGGTCTGGTCGCCGCTGGGGGACTCCTCGAGGGCGGTAATGGGCGGTCCTGGGCGGTACTGGGCGGTGGACACGAACCCGAATCTAACGAGGGATGTCGGGGGCACCGGGGGGTTTCGATTCCTCGAAGATCTTGATGAAGCGCGGGTCGACGCGGATTGGGTCGAAGTCGGCCCAGATCAAGTAGCTCCAGAGCCACGGGCCCCGAGGGCGGGCGTGATCCACAATGGCGATCGCCACATCGCCTAGGCCGAGCGCCGCCAACGCCGGGTCGTAAGCGTTGCGCACGGAGATCGTGGAGTCCGGCACGCCGCTCGGCCAGCCAAGGTCACTGAACACCCCCCATAGGCGCTCCCGCGCCTGTGCCGCAAGGCCACTCCGGCCGTCCATCAGTACGGCGTGTGACGACATCGGTGCGAGCACTCAGCCGGTAGCCTCTTAGTCTCTTAGCCCCTTAGCCTCTTCGACTCTCTCGATCTGCGCCCCCAGCGCCCGCAGCCGCTCGTCGATGCGCTCGTAGCCCCGCTCGATCTGCCCGATGTTGTTGATGACCGACTCGCCCTCGGCGGCGAGCGCCGCGAGCAGCATCGCCATCCCGGCGCGGATGTCGGGGCTCTCCACGGCGCCGCCGCGCAGCGCCGAGGGGCCCGCGATCACGGCGCGGTGGGGATCGCAGAGTACGATCCGCGCCCCCATTCCGATCAGCTTGTCCACAAAAAAGAGCCGCGACTCGAACAGCTTCTCGAACACGAGCAACAGCCCTTCGCACTGCGTGGCGGTGACGATGGCGATGGACATGAGGTCCGCCGGGAACGCCGGCCACGGCCCGTCCTCGAGCTTCGGCACGTGGCCGCCCAGGTCGGGGCGAATGCGTCGTTCCTGGTCGTGGTCGACGTGCAGGGTGGCGCCCTCCACGCGCGGCCGGATTCCCAGGCGGTCGAAGGCGAGCAGCGTGGCGCGCAGCTCCTCGGGCCGGGTCCCCGCGATGGTGAGAGACCCGTTCGTGACCGCCGCGAGCCCGATGAACGAGCCGATCTCGATGTGATCCGGCCCCACCGTGTACGGTTTGGCGGCGAGGCGGCGGCCGCCGCGGACGGTCACGGCGTTGGTCCCGACCCCGTCGATCTCCGCGCCCATCGCGGTGAGGAAGCGGCACAGGTCCTGAACATGCGGCTCGGAGGCGGCGTTCCGCAGGACGGTCGTCCCGTTCGCCAGGACCGCCGCCATTAGCGCGTTCTCGGTCGCCGTGACGCTCGGCTCATCGAGGAAGATATCCGCGCCCCGGAGCCCTTTCGCCTCGAGCTGGTAGGCGTCTCCGACGGTGATCTCGGCACCGAGCTGCTCGAGGGAGAGAAAATGCGTGTCGATGCGTCGGCGACCGATCACATCCCCGCCCGGCGGCGGCAGGCTGACCCGCCCGAAGCGCGCGAGCATCGGCCCCGCGAGGAGGATCGAGGCGCGGATCCTGGCGCACAGCGCCGGGTCCAGCTCGCGCGGCTCGGCGGCTGTGGCGTCCACCTCGACGGTGTTGGGGCCGGTCCACTGGACCGTCGCCCCGAGGTGCGCGAGCAAGGCCAGCAGCGTCTCGACGTCGCGGATGTGCGGGACGTTGTCGACGCGGCAGGGACCGTCCGCCAACAGAGTGGCGGCGAGGATGGGGAGCGCCGCGTTCTTGTTGCCGGCGGGTCGGATCGTCCCTTTGAGAGCGCGGCCGCCGGTGACGCAGAACGACGGAGCCATAGGCGGCCCAAGCTACGGCGCGGCTTGCGCTCGCGTCAAGCGCTGACGTACGTTCGCCCCGTGAATCCGGTCCTCGCCCTGGGGCTCGTGATCGCCGCCGGGATCGCCGTCACACGTGTCCCGCGCCTCGTTCCCACACCGCCTGCTTTCGATCTGGTGCGGAACGCGGGCACCACCCTCGTCGTGCTCGGAATCGTGCTGGGCCCGGGGATCGGGGTGCTCGACGAGGCGACGCTCCGCGCGGTGGCACCGGTCGGCGCGCTCGCCGTCGGGTGGATCGGCGCGGCGTTCGGCGCCCGGCTCGACCGCCGCCTGTTCCAGCGGCTACAGCCGCACATCATGCAGCTCGCCCTGGTGCAAGCGGCCACGGCGTTCGCCGTGGTGGGGGCGGGCTTTTGGCTACTCACGACAGTGGTCCCGGCGCTCGCGGCCGCCTGGGCGCCGCGGCTCCCGGCGGGGCTCGCGCTCGCGGCGGTGGCTGCGGCGTCGGGGCCTGGGATGATAGGGCTCCTGACCGAAGGGACCAGCACACGCTGGTCGCTCGTCAGCACCGTCGGCCTCACCGCCGTCCTCGACACCGGGCTGGGCGTCGTGGCGTTCATTCTGACGCTCGCCCTCGCCCATCCGCGCGTGCCCGGCGCCGGCTTCGGCTGGGTGACGTGGCTGCTCCTGGCGAGTGGCAGCGGTGTCCTGGTCGGCCTGCTGTTCCTGAGTTTTACGCGGGTCCGCCACACAGCTCACGATCTTGCACTCTCGCTCTTCGGCTGCCTGCTGCTGGGCGCGGGAGTCGGGTACGCGGCGGGGCTCACGCCGTTCGTCGTGTGCGCGGTGGCAGGGGCGCTGATCGCGAGCCTCTCGTCCCACCGGCGTGCAGCGCTCGCCCTGCTCGAGGAGTGGGAGCGTCCGGCCACGGGCGTGCTCCTCGTCGCCGCCGGGGCGCTGCTGCGGCTCCCGACCCCGTGGATCGTGCCCGCCGTCGTGGTCCTCGCCGCCGCGCGGATCGCCGCCCGTTGGACGGCGGTGCGGTTCGCCCGGGGCCCGATCGGCGCGGCGGACCTGCCGCCCGACATTGGCCTGGTGGGGACTGCCCAGGGCGCTGTGGCCGTGGCGCTCGGAGTCAGCTTCCATCTCGTGTTTGGCGGTGCGGTACTGACGGCTGTGGTGCTCAGTGTCGCGCTGGCCCAACTCGCTGCCCCGGTGACGCTGTCGCGCGGCCTGCGGCCGGCGCCGTTGACACCGGCGACGCCCGCCCCCGAGGTTACAGCATGATTCCGACCTGGGCGGCGGCGGTGGCGGCGGTGAGTCTCGCGATCATCGCGGTGGCAGTGATCGTCGTCGCGGTGGCATCGGTGGCGTCGGCGCTCGGGGTCCGAGCATTCCTCCGGGCGATCGAGCACCTCACCGGGCCCGCGATCGGGGACGTGCGCCAACTGATCGGCACCATCAAGTCGGAAGCCGACTCCCTGGTCGGGACGTCGCGCGACATCCGGCTGCGGATCGTGCGCGCGGCCGACGCCGCGGAGGCGCGCCTCACCGACCTCGACGCGCTGGTGGAGGTCGTGCAGGAGGAAGTGGAGGAGACCGCGCTCGACGCGGCGGCGGCGCTGCACGACGTGCGCCGGGGCCTGACCCTCTGGCAGTGGGGGCGCAAGGCGTTGCAGCGCTCACGGAGGAAGCGCTGAAGACCGTCGGGACGGCCTTCGCTCTCCTGTTGGTCGCGCTGGTCGCGATCGCCCTCTTCCCCGCCGTGGCCCACGCCTGGACCCCGGGGACGCACATCTACCTGGGCGAATCGGTGCTGGCCAACCTGCACCAGCTCCCCACGGCCATCGCCGACCTGCTGCGCGCCTTCCCGTACGATTTCCTCTACGGCAACATCGCGGCCGACACCTCGATCGCGAAGAAGTACGCGCCGGTGGGACGCCACTGCCACGCCTGGCACGTGGGCCAGGAGATCCACGACCTCGCGCCCACCGATCCGCTGCGGGCGTTCGGGCTTGGCTACCTCTCCCACCTCGCCGCCGATACCGTGGCGCATAACTTCTTCGTACCGCGCCAGCTCGTGCTCACCTCGGCCACCGCGGCGCTCGGCCACTCGTACTGGGAGAGCCGCTTCGAGACGCACCTCGGCGACGCTTACGCACGCACTGCCAAGGAAGTGATCCTCAAGGACCACGCGCAAAGCGACATGCACCTCGACGGCATTCTCTCCCCCACGCTGTTCAGCGTGCGCACCTCGCGGCGGCTGTTCCGGGGGATGGTGCACATCACCGAGAGCCAGAGCTGGCAGTGGGCGTTTCAGACCATCGCGGAGAACAGCCGCTGGGACCTGCCGAACGACGACGTCGAGCGGCACATGGCGGTGGCGTTCGAGTACGTGATGGAGACCCTGGGAGAGCGGGACGCCGCCGCGCGACGGCTCGATCCGGCGGGCGAACAGGCGCTCGGCCTCGCGAAGCAGATGCGGCGGCGAACGCTGCGCGAGGGTGGCCGGCAGGACCCGGAGGTGCTTCGCGCCTCGGCCGAGGACCACTTCGGGCTGCCGGCGCCGGCGCTGGACTTCTGGCGGTCGTCCGCCGCCCAGCGCCCCTGGCGCGGTCGGACGGAATGAGGATCTGCCCGAAGTGCCGGAAGCCGGTCGAGGAGACCTGGACGTTCTGCCCCTACGACGGCACCGACCTGCGCCCGGGGGTGGGCAAGGAGACGATGCCGCTCGTGTCGCAGAAAGTGTGTCCGAAATGCGGGGCGAAGTACGATTCGCGGACGCGGTTCTGCATGAAGGACGGGACGGAGCTGAAAACCGCCTAGCCCAGCCGCTCCTTCAGGAGCTGCGGCACCAGCTTGGGGTCCGCCTTCCCCCGCGACACCTTCATGACCTGCCCCACAAAAAACTGAATCAGCTTGGTTTCGCCGTTCTTGTAGCGGGCGACCTCGGCCGTGTGCGTGCCGAGTACCTCGCTCACCCATCCGGCGACGACGCCCATATCTGCCACCTGCACGAGACCCAGTGCCTCGGCGACGGTGCGCGGATCCCCGCCCTTCGCGGCGAGCTCGGCGAACACTCGCTTCGCCGCCTGGTGGCTCACGGTCCCGCCCTGGATGAGCGCGATCAGCTGGGCGAGCGACACCGGCGGCACCCGGAGCCGGTCGTCGTGCTCCTTAGCGTCCGCCAGGACCTCGGTCATCACCCAGTTGGCCGCAGCCTTGGCGTCGGCCCCGGCGTGCACCGTGCTTTCGTAGTAGTCCGCCACCGTCCGGCTGGACGTCAGCACGGCGGCGTGCTCGCGGCTCAGGACGTACTGGGCCACGAACCGCTCGCGCTTGGCCGCCGGCAGCTCGGGGAGCAGAGCCTGCTGCTCGGCGATCCACTCGGGGCCCAGCACCAGCGGCGGGAGGTCCGGCTCCGGGAAGTAGCGGTAGTCGTGGCTCTCTTCCTTGGAGCGCTGGGGCCGGACGGCGTTCTCCTTCGAGTCGTACAGCATCGTCTGCTGGACCACCAGACCCCCCGATTCGAGCAGCGCGATCTGGCGGTCGCGCTCGAGGCCGAGCGCTTTTTCCACGTACGCGAACGAGTTGATGTTCTTCACCTCGCTCTTGGTGCCGAGGGCCGTTTCGCCCTTCCGCCGCACCGAGACGTTGGCATCCACCCGCAGGCTTCCCTTCTCCATGTCGCAGTCGGAGACGCCGATGTACTCGAGCACCTGCTTCAGCGTCTGGAGATAGGCGCGCGCCTCCTGGGGCGAGCGGAAATCGGGTCCCGTCACGATCTCGATCAGCGGCACGCCCGTGCGGTTCAGGTCCAGCGCGGTCCCCTTCGGGAACCGGTCGTGGAGCGACTTCCCCGCGTCCTCCTCCACGTGCAGCCGCACGACGGTCGCGTCCACCATGCCCCGGTCGGGCGACAGATACGACACCGAGCCCCCGGTCGCGAGCGGCTGCTCGAACTGCGAGATCTGGTAGCCCTTGGGGAGATCGGGATAGAAATAGTTCTTGCGGGCGAAGAGGCTCTTCTCGTGCACGGTGCCCCCGAGCGCCAGCGCCGCGCGCACGGCGAGCTTGAGGGCCTGCTCGTTCGGCACTGGGAGCGCGCCGGGGAGGCCAAGGCAGACGGGGCAGACGTTGCTGTTGGGCTGCGCGCCGAAGGCGGCGGAGCAGCCGCAGAACATCTTCGAGACGGTCCGCAGCTGCACGTGTGTCTCGAGCCCGATGACCGTCTCCCACCCCATTAGGCTTCCTCCGTCGCGGGCACCGCGCGCTCCAGGGCGTACGCCGCTTCGATCATGTCGTCCTCCATGAACGCCTGGCCGATGAACTGCCCGCCCACCGGCAGCCCCTTCACCCGCCCGATCGGAAGCGACATCGCCGGTAGCCCCGACAGGTTGGCGGTGACGGTGAAGATGTCGGCCAGATACATCGCCACCGGATCGTCGAGCTTCTCCCCGGCCTTGAAGGCCGGGCTCGGCGCCGTGGGCGTGAAGACCAGATCGACCCCGCGGTCGAACACGTGGCGGAAGTCCTGCGCGATGAGCGCGCGCACCTGCTGGGCCTTCCGGTAATAGGCCTCATAGTAGCCCGAAGACAACACGTAGGTCCCCACGAGAATCCGGCGCCGTACCTCGGGACCGAACCCCTCCCCGCGGGTGCTCCTGTACAGCGCGCGTACGTCCGCCGCCCCGTTGAAGCGCGGGCCGTAGCGCACCCCGTCATATCGCGCCAGGTTGGAGGACGCCTCGGCGGGCGCAATGATGTAGTAGGTCGGGATCGCGTACGGGGTGTGCGGTAGCGACACCTCGCGCACCGCGGCTCCCAGTTCCTTGAGCAAGCGAATCGCCCGCTCGCAGGCGCGCCGCACGCCGGGATCCAGATCGGGCGGGAAGTACTCCCTCGGAATCCCGATCACGAATCCCTGCAGCGACTCGGGTACCGTGGGGAGCCGCAACGGGTCGCGGTTCTCGCAGGTCGAGTCCCTGGGGTCGCGGCCGCTGATCACCGACAGAACGCGGGCCGCGTCGTGCACGCTGCGGCCGAAGACGCCGATCTGGTCGAGCGACGACCCAAACGCCACGAGGCCGTAGCGGCTCACCCGGCCGTAGGTCGGCTTGATCCCCACCACCCCGCAGAAGCTCGCCGGCTGGCGCACCGAGCCGCCGGTGTCCGAGCCGAGCGCGGCGGGCACCGCCCCCGCCGCCACGAGCGCCGCCGAGCCGCCCGAAGAGCCGCCCGGGACGCGCGCCTTTTCCAGGGGATGGTACGTGCGCCCGTACGCCGAGTGCTCCGTGGAGGAGCCCATGGCGAACTCGTCGCAGTTGGTCTTGCCCGCGATGAGCGCCCCGGCCGCCTTGAGCTTGGTGACGACGGTCGCTTCGTATGGCGACCGGTACCCCTCAAGGATTTTCGAGCCGCAGGTGGTCGTGAACTCGAGGGTGCAGATGTTGTCCTTGACCGCGACCGGCATCCCGTAGAGCACGCCGGAGGGATGGGCCCCTTTGGCCTGGGCCTCGAGCGCCTGGCGCAGCTCCCTGGCGGGCGTGAGCAGGGCGTTGAGCCGCTTCGCCTTGAGGAGGCGGTCGGCGACGGCCTTGGCGAGCCCGCGCGGTTCGGCGGGCGTGGTCACGACTCGACCTCTCCCGCTTCGAACTGGCCGAGCCGCGGCACGACGAAGAACCCGTCCTTGAATGCGGGCGCGAGCTTACCGGGCCCGAACGCGAGCGGCCACGGCTTCACTTCATCCGGCCGAAACAGGATGGCGTCGGGGCCCGCGAGGAACGGTCGCGGCGTCTCCCCCGCGGGCAGGGCGTTCAGCTGGGCGACGTAATCGATGATGCGCGACATCTGCGCCACGAGTGTAGGCAGGACCTCTTCATCCACCTGGATCTCCGCGAGTTGCGCGATCCGCAGCACGTCTTCACGAGCGACGCTCATGCGCTCTCCCACTCCCGCTCGAGTCCTGCGTAGGCCACGAGCAGCTGTTTGGTCCCCACCGTAACGTCGTCGAACTCCACCGTGACCTTCAAGTCGCGCCCCATCCCCGACACGGCGCGCACCACGCCGCCGCCGAACTTGCGGTGGCGCACCCGCTCCCCAGCCGCGTAGCGCGGGGCGTCCTGGGACGTCTCCTCGATCGCCTCGAAGTCGATCTCCGCGACCGGCGCGCGCCGCGCGCGGGCGACTCGCTCTCGCACACGCGGCCCGCGGTCCCACGACGGCGTCGTGCTCCGCTCCGCGAGCACGTGCGGCGGAATCGCCTCGAGGAACCGCGACGGCTCCGACAGATCGAGCCGCCCGTAGCGGTACCGGGTCCGCGCCCATGAGAGATACAATTTTTCGCGCGCGCGCGTGAGACCCACGTAGCACAGCCGCCGCTCCTCCTCCAGTCCCCCCCGCTCCCCCGCCGCCCGCCCGAGGGGGAACAGTCCCTCCTCGAGTCCCGCGACCGCCACGATGGGCCACTCGAGCCCCTTCGCCATGTGCGCGGTCAGGAGCGTCACACCGTCCGCCGCGCCCTCGCCCGCGTCTGCCGGGCTGAGCAGAGCGGCCTGGGTGAGATACCGCTCGAGCAGGGGGCCTTCGGCATCGGCGGTTTCCTCCCCGGTGGCCACGGTCGCGTCCGCCACCTCCGACCACGCCGCCGCCCCGGCCACCAGCTCCCGCACGTTCTCGAGCCGCTCCACCCCCTCCAGACCCTCTTCGGCGAGATAGGACTCGTAGCCGGTGGCGGCGATGACCTGCTCCAGCACGGTGGCGGGGTCGGCCCGCCCCCACGTCTCGCCCAGCCGGTCCAGTAGGGCGGCGATGTTCTGGAACGCCTCCTTGACGTTGGGGCGCAGTTCCGGGATCCGGTCCGCTCCCCGGGCCACCTCGAGCAGCGGCAGCCGCCATTTCGCCCCGGCCTGGGCCAGCAGGGACACCGACGCGTCGCCCAGCCCCCGGCGCGGGACATTCACGATCCGCAGGAATGCTCCGTCGTCCTTGGGGTTGGCGATGATGCGGAGATACGCGAGCAGGTCCTTCACCTCGCGCCGCTCGTAGAAGCTCAGCGCCCCGACCAGCCGGTAGGGGATGCCGCGAAACCGGAACGCCTCTTCCAGCGGTCGCGACTGGGCGTTCGTGCGGTACAACACCGCCATCCCCTCGTAGGGGATGTCGCTCGCCGCCGCCAGGTCGGCGAACTCGCGCGCCAGCCACTCCGCCTCGTCCCGCTCGTCCGCAGCGGTCAGGAGGATGACCGGGTCCCCGCCCCGCCGGGCCGTGAATAGCGTCTTCCCGAGCCGCTCCCGGTTTTCGGCGATCACGCCATTGGCGGCGTCGAGGATCACCTGGGTCGAGCGGTAGTTCTGCTCGAGCCTGACGAGCGTGGTGCCGCGGAAGTCGTCCTGGAACGCGAGCATATGGCGCACGTCGGCCCCGCGCCAGCCGTAGATCGCCTGGTCGTCGTCGCCCACCACGCAGAGGTTCTGGTGTTGGGTGGCAAGCTGCTTCACGAGCCGGTACTGGGCGGCGTTCGTGTCTTGGAACTCGTCCACCAGCACGTGCTGGAAGCGCCGTTGCCAGTACGCGAGCCGCTCGGGGTGCTCCTTGAAGAGGGTGAGCGGGTGGAGCAGCAGATCGTCGAAGTCCATCGCGTTCGCTTGCTTGAGCGCGGGGCCTGACGCTTGGAAGATCTCCGCCGCCACCCGCTCGAGCGGGCTCTCGGCCGCCGCGGCGTACTCCTCGGGCTCGAGCATCCGGTTCTTCGCCCCGGAGATGAGCCCGTGCACCGTGCGCGGTGGATACGCCTTGGGGGAGTGGCCGCGCTGCTCGAGCAGGCGCTTGACGAACGACTCGGAGTCGTCGGCGTCGTAGATCGTGAAGTTCGGCGCGAAGCCGAGCAGGGCGGCCTCGCGCCGCAACAACCGCGCGGCGAGCGAGTGGAAGGTCCCGATCCACAACCCCCGGGGATCCGCGCCGAGTAGCGTCGCCACGCGGGCGCGCATCTCCCCCGCCGCCTTGTTGGTGAAGGTGACGGCGAAGATCCGCTCCGGCGGCACACCGCGCCGGGTGATGAGGTGCGCGATCCGCATGGTGAGCACCCGGGTCTTTCCCGAGCCCGCCCCTGCGAGGACGAGAAGCGGACCGTCGGGGTGCTCGACGGCGGCGCGCTGCGCCGGGTTCAGCGACGGGGGGAGGGCGGTCATAGGGCGGCGCCGAGCGGGAACTCGAGCACGAATTCCGTGCCCGCGGCGGTCGGATGGTACGCCACCCGCCCGCCGTGCTGCTGCTCCACGATGCGGCGCGCCAGCGCGAGGCCGATTCCCCACCCGCCCTTCTTGGTGGTCACGCCGGGCTCGAACAGCTGGGAGCGCACCTCGGGCGGGATGCCGGGGCCGTCGTCGCGCACGCGCACGCGCGCCAGCGACCCGTGCGCCTCGACCACGACGTCGATCCGCCCCCCGCGCCCGCTCAGCGCGTCGATCGCGTTCTTCACCACCGCTTCCAGGGCCCACTCGACGAGCACCGGGTCGCCGAGCGCCGCGGGGCCCGGGCCCGGCGCGGCGAGCTCCAGCCGCACCGGGCTCGCGAGCGTGGGGAGCCGTGGGCGGAAGTAGGCCACCACCCGCTCGGCGACCGCGCCGAGCGCCACCGGCTCGCGCCGCGCCGGCCGGCCGATCCGCTCGAACCGCTTCGCGACCCGCTCGAGCCGCTCCGCGTCGGCCCGGAGATGGTCGATCAACTCCCGCGCGGGTGTTTCCGGGTTCTCGCGCAGATAGGCAATCCACCCGGTGAGGCTCATTAGCGGGGTGCCGAGCTGGTGCGCCGATTCGCGCGCCATCGCCACCCAGAGCCGGTCGCGCGCCGCCGCCACGCGCCAGCGGAACGCCCACCACGCCAGCAGGACGAGCGATACCAGCACCGCTCCCTGGAGGACGGCGAGGATGGTGAACCGGCGCGCCGCGGGCAGCGCCCCATAATGGATGGTGCCGACGCCGGGCTGGACGAGCGGCTCGTTCACGCGGTCGAGGGCCGCGATCCACTCCCGCAGTCGCGCCTCGCCCGCGTTCGGACCCAACGGCGTGTTGTCCATCGCGGTGATGCGGCCGGCGGTGTCGGTGACGGCGATGGGAACGCCGAGGGCGCGGACTTGGGTGGCGAGATCGAGCAGGGCTTCGGCGGCGGCGTCGGGGTGGGGGTCGTTCAGGCCGGCGAAGACGCGCCCCATCAGGCGGCTCGTCTCGCGGGCGTCGTCCCGGAGGTGGCCGGCCACGACCCAGGCGTAGCCGACCGAGAGCGCGCCGAACACCAGGGCCAGCCCCACCAACGCGCCCGGCCCCGCGCGCCGCAGGACGTCCTTACGCGCCACCGGGGGGGACGATCCGGTCCGTCCCGAGGTACGGGATGAGGGCGAGGGGGACCGTCACCGAGCCGTCCGGCTGCTGCCGCGTCTCGAGCAGCGCGGCGATGGTGCGCGGCAGCGCTACGCCCGAGGCGTTCAGCGTGTGCACGAACTCGGGCCTCTCCCCCGGGTGCGGGCGGCAGCGGATGCCGGCGCGCCGCGCCTGGAAGTCGGTGAAGGTCGAGGAGCTCGACACCTCGAGCCACTGCCCTACGCCCGGCGCCCACGCCTCGAGGTCGTAGGTCTTGGCGCTCGCGAACCCCAAGTCGCCCGCCGCGAGCAGCGTCACCCGATACGGCAGCTCGAGACGGCGCAGCACCTCCTCGGCGTGGCCGGTGAGCTCCTCGTGCTCGGCGGGGGAATCCTCCGCGCGGCAGAAGCGCACGAGCTCCACCTTGTCGAACTGGTGCACCCGCAGCAGCCCCCGCGTGTCTTTCCCCGCCGCCCCCGCCTCGCGCCGGAAGCAAGGCGTGTAGGCGGTGTAGGCGAGCGGCAGCGCGGCACCGTCCAGGATCTCGTCGCGGTGGAGGTTCGTGAGCGGCACCTCGGCCGTGGGCACGAGGAACAGCTCGTCGGGCGCGGTTTTGTAAGCGTCGTCCTCGAACTTGGGCACCTGCCCCGTGCCCTGCATCGTGTCGCGCTTCACGACGAACGGCGGCTCCACCTCCACGTAGCCGTGCTCCCGAGTGTGGAGGTCGAGCATGAGGTTGATGAGCGCGCGGGCGAGCCGCGCCCCCGCGCCCACGAACACCGGGAACCCCGAGCCCGCCACCTTCGCGCCGCGCGCCAAGTCGAGGATGCCAAGCCGCTCGCCCAGCTCCCAGTGCGGCACGCAGCCGTCGCCGGTGGGCCGGGGCGTGCCCCACTCCCGCATGATCTTGTTGTGCGACTCGTCGCCGTCCGGGACTTCGGGCAGCGGCAGATTCGGCACGTACAGGCTCTTGGCGGCAAGCACGGATTCAATGTTGCGCAGCTCGGATTCGAGGGCGTTGATCCTCAGGCCATGCGCCCTGCGTTGCTCGACGATCGCCGGCGGGAGTTTGCCGTGCTGCTTCACGAGCCGCGCGTCGGCCTTGGCGGCCTCGTTGCGCTCGGCTTTCAACTGGTCGAGTTGCGCCGTGAGCGTGCGGCGCTTCATGTCGAGCGCCTCCAGCTCGTCGAGCAGGCGGGTGAGGGCGCTGTCGCCGCGACGCGCCAGCGCCGCCCGCACCTCGGCGGGCGACGTGCGCAGCAGCTTGAGATCGATCACGGAATCAGCGGCGCGGGAGCCCCGGCTCGAGACCGCGGTACCCGCAGTTGGAGTCGACGAGGATCTTGAAGTCGATGCGCCGCGCCGCCGCATCCACGGTCAGCACCTGCAGCTTGGCGTAGAAAAACACGTTCGCGCCGAAGTTGCACGTCGTGAGCCGCGAACGCGCAAGGAGGACGGCGCCCGAGTCGGCCGCGACGGCCGAGTCGAGCATGTAACCGCTGCCGGGCGCGATCTTGATGGAATCGAACGGCGTCGCGACCACCTGAAGCCCCGAGCCCTCCCCCAGGCCGACGGCCCCCGTGGGCAAGAAGACCGGCTGACCCTGGGAGTCGATGTTGAAGACGAAGTCGAACACCGGCGTGCGGTCGGTGCGCACGACGTTCCGCGTCTCGATGTGATAGGCCGATGGCAGGGAGACCGACGTCCCGTCGAGCGCGTACAGCGAGACCGTGTCGATCACGTTCTCGGTCAACGCCCGCGGCAGCCCCAGCGTGTCGCTGCAGGCGGCGGCCAGCAGAGCGAGACCCGTGACGGCGGGGATCGACCAGGCGACAACGCGGCGGGGAGGCATCGGGTGCCGGTGAAGATACAGGGCCGCGTCGGAGTGGGTCAACCCACGGCCACTGCTTGACTTCGGTTCCCCCGGGTCCCAGATTGGCCGCCGTATGGCGACCATCCGTGACGTGGTGGAAGCGCTGGGCGGCCGTGCCGGGGTCGATGCCGTCGTGGTGGTCGGGCGGGACGGGTTGCCCATCGACTCCCGCACCCGGGATGGCGTGGACGCGGACAACGTGGCCGCGCTTCTCCCGTCGGTCATCAAGGGCGTCGGCGAGCTAGGCGTCGCGGGCGGCCGGGGGGAATTCTCCACCGGCGTGCTCGAGTTCGGCCAAGGCCTCGCGGTGGTCGCCGTGCTGAGCGCCGATGCGCTACTGGTGGTGCTGGTCCAGCCCGCCACGAATGTGGGGGCTCTGCTCCTCGATCTCCGCCGCCACCGCTCGGCGATCGCCGGCCTGCTTTAAGCCCGAGCCGGCCCCATGGCGTCCCCGCGGCACCTCCTCGTCGTCGACGATGAGCCGCACGTCGGGCTCCTGCTCCGTCCCCTCCTGGAACCATCCGGGTTCCGCGTGCGCCTGGCTCGCACCCTCGGGGAAGCCCGCGCCGCGCTCGCTGACCGCGCTGCGCCGCTGGACGGGATGCTCCTCGACCTTCACCTGCCGGACGGCTCGGGCCTCGTGCTTCTCGCCGAGCTGCGCGCCGATCCTGCCACCCGCGCCTTGCCGGTCATGGTCGTGACAGCGGAGGGTGAGGAGCACATCCTGAATGATGTGACGGCGCTTGGCGCGCTGCTGCTCACGAAGCCCTTCAGTCCCACCAAGCTCACGCGGCGGCTCATCGAGCTGTTCGGCGGGAAACCGGAGGACGCGACGTGAGCGTGTGGGCAGCAATCCTCGCCGGGGGGTCGGGGACGCGGTTCTGGCCGCTCTCCACGTCCGAGCGGCCCAAGCAACTGCTGCCGCTCGCAGGCGACCGCCCACTGCTCGTGCAGGCGGTGGAGCGGCTGCGCGGGCTGGTGGGCCCCGAGCGGGTATTGATCCTCACTGGCCCGTACCTCGTGGACCAGGCCGCCTCAGTCCTGCCGCAGCTGCCGCTGCGGCACATCCTGGCCGAGCCGCGGGCCGCCTCCACCGCGCCCGCGCTCGTCTGGGCAGCGCAATGGATCGCCCAGCAGGACCCGGACGCGCAGATGCTGTCGCTGCACGCGGACTGGGCCGTGGGCGACGACGACGCCTTCCGCGCCGCCGCGACACGCGCACTCGCGACGGCCGCGCAGCTCGACGTCCTGGTCACGGTCGGCGTGAAGCCGAGCCGCAACGAGACCGGCTACGGCTACATCGTCCCGGGAAAGCCGCTGGGACAGGCCAGACGTGTGCAGCGCTTCGTCGAAAAGCCGACCCCCGCCCGGGCGGCCCAGCTGCGGCGGCGCGGCGCGCTGTGGAACACCGGCCTATTCGCCTGGGGGGTGGAACGCTTCCTCGCCGAAGCGAAAGCCCACGCCCGCGAACTGCGGCGCGGCTGGCCCGCCCTCGCCGCGGGCGACGTTCCCGGGTTTTTTGCGGCCGTGGAGGCGGTCGCGGTGGACGTGGCCGTGCTCGAACGCACCAAGCAGTTGGCGGTGGTGGCGGGCGCGTTCCGGTGGGACGACATCGGCTCCTGGGACGCGCTGCTGCGCATCCGCACGCCGGACGCGAAGGGCAACGTCGTGATCGGGAACGTGACCCTGGGCGACGACGTCCGGCGCTCGGTGATCTGGACGGAGGGGGAGCACCTGGCGGTGCTCGGCGTCGAGGACATGATCGTCGTGCGCGCCAACGGCCACACGCTCGTCATGCCGACGGGAGGCGCCGAGCGGCTCAAGGGACTGGTGCAGCGCCTGTGACCCACGCGCTCTATCTGCTCGACCCCGACCCCGCGGCGGTGTGGGCCCCGTTCGCCGGTATCCGGCCGCTGTGCGAGCTGCGGGCCGGCGCGCACTTGATCCGCGAGCGGTGGGAGGCGTTCGTGGGCGCCGAGACGGTGGAGATCTTCGCCCTACCCCACCTCGCCGACTTCCCCGAAGGGGGCGTGCCGCCGGTGACGGCGTTCCACCCGGTCGCCGGCCCCGCGCTCGTCGGCTCGTCGACCTTCGCCCCCCGCGGCCTCGCGCCCGCGCTGCCGGAGGCACCCGTCCGTCTCACCCACCAGGGGATGACCGTCGGCTGGAGCGTTCCAGCCGGCGTGACCTGGACCGGCCCCCAGCCCCTGGCGCAGGTCCTGGATGTCCCGGGCCAGATTCTGCGCGGCGTGCACGATCTCATCCCGGCCCTGGGGAAGCTGCTCCCGGAAGACGTGCATCGGATGCTCGGCGAGAGCGACCCGGTGCCGCGGGGCTGCACCGTGCTTGGGGACCCGGGGTGGGTGGAGCTGCACGGCGCCGTGGTCGAGCCCGGCGTCGTGTTCGATACGACCGCCGGCCCCGTGGTGCTCGAGAGCGGCGTCGAGGTGACGTCGGGGACCCGGCTCGAGGGGCCGCTCTGGGCGGGGGCGAATACGCGGATCCTTGGCGGCGCACTGCGTCAGTCGGCGATCGGTCCGCATTGCGTGGTGCGCGGCGAGATGGCCACGACGGTCTTCCTGGGCTACGCCAACAAGGCACACGACGGATTCGTGGGCCACTCCGTGCTCGGGCGCTGGGTCAACCTTGGCGCGGGGACCATCACTTCCAACCTCAAGAACACCTACGGCCCGGTGCGGCTCGACGTCGCCGGGATCGCCGTCGAGACGGGGTTGCGGAACCTGGGAAGCCTGATCGGCGACCATGCGAAGACTGCGATCGGCACCCTGCTCGGCACGGGCACCGTGATCGGTGCGGGCGCGAATGTGTTCGACGCCGTGCGCCCACCCAAGTACGTCCCGCCCTTCGCTTGGGGCGGGGATGGCGCCGCCCGGATGACGCGCGACGGCTTTCTCCGCGTCGCCGAGCGGGTCCTGCCGCGCCGCGACGTGCCCGTGGAGGACACGGTGCGCGCCTACCTCGGTCGCATCTACGACTGGAGCGTCCGGTGAGTCCCCCGCCAGCCCCGCGACCCGACCCGCCATGACCGAGTCCAAGCCGTTCCGCCGGCTGAGCAAGTTCGAGCTGCACGAGCTCATCGGCGAAGGGGCGATGGGCGTGGTGTGGAAGGCGTACGACTCGGTGCTGCGACGCTACGTGGCGCTGAAGCTCCTCGGCAGCCAGTTCGGCAAGACCCACGATGCACGGGACCGCTTTCTCCGCGAGGCGCGCGCCGCCGGCGCGCTCCAACACCCCAACATCCTGACCGTCTACGATTTCGGCGAGGCCGAGAGCCAACTGTTCATCGCCATGGAGCTGGTGGAGGGCCGGGACCTGAGCGACCTCATCGCCGCCCGCGAGCCGCTCGCCCTCGAGCGCAAGTTGGACATCGTAATCGAAATGCTTCAGGGACTCGCCTACGCGCACGACCGCGGCGTGATCCACCGCGACATCAAGCCGTCCAACGTGCGGATCACCACAGACGGGCGCGTGAAGATCATGGACTTCGGCATCGCGAGGCTGCAGTCGGCCGACGCCACCGACTCCGGCGCGATCATCGGCACGCCGAGTTACATGGCCCCCGAGCAGATCACCAACGGGCCCATCACACCGGCCACCGACGTGTTCACCGTCGGCTGTCTCCTCCACGAGCTGCTCACTTACAGCAAGCCGTTCGAGGGCGAATCCGTCCAGGGCGTGCTCTACCAGGTCCTCACGACGGAACCGAAGCCCCTGCGGACCGTGGCGCCGTCCATCCCGGCCTCGCTCGAGCGCGTGGTGGCGAAAGCGCTGAACAAGGTGCCGGAGGATCGGTACACCAACGCGAAGCAGATGCAGCAGGCCCTCAGCGGGATCCGCGACGCCCTATCGGGGGCGACCGATTCCCCCACCCTTCGCCTGGCCAGCTGGACCGCGGGCCCGGCGCTCGTCGTACGCCTGCTGAGGCACGCGCCGCTCAAGTGGCGGCTCGCGGCCCTAACGGCGCTGGCCGGCGTCGCGGTCGTCCTGCTCTACTTCTCGCTGACGACGCCGGCGCTCGACGAGGGCGCGACCGCGGCTGCGCCCGCCCCCGCCCCCGCCCGGAGCGCGCCCCCGGCCGCAGGTCCGCGGCTCCCACCCGACAGCGCCGTGCTCGCCAACCTGAACCCCGCACTGCGCGCCCGGCGCGACTCGGCGTTCGCCGAGCGCGAGCGTGCGCTCCTGGCCGGCGCGATGAAGAACGAAGTCCCCTCCGTGGCGCTCGCCGAGACGATGCTCGAGGCCTCTGACCGGGCGCTGCGCGCTGGCGACCAGGCGCGCGCGCTGAGCGGGTACGTGGCCGCGGTGGGCCAGTATCGCAAGGCGCGGGCGGAAGCGGACGAGCTGCGACGGGAGGCGCGGCGCGCGGTGGATCGGGTGACACCGGTGGTGCGCGCACTCCCCACCGGCCCAGACGCGGCCCGCGCCGCGATCCTCCTGTCGCGGGCGGAGTCGCTCTATCAGGCGGCGGACTACGGGTTCGCCAAGCTCGCCGCCCAGAGCGCCGAGCAGATCGGGGTCGCGGCGGGGATCGCGCCGCCCAGCCCGCAGCCCGCCGACCCGCGCCGCGCGGTGGAGGTCCTGCTCGAAGACCTGGCCCGCGCCGTGGCGAGCGAGCGGGTGGAGAACATGCGGGTGCTGTACCCGGGGATGACGACGGACGAAGCACGTGGCTGGAGGTACTTCTTCCGCGGCGCGGAGCGGATCCAGGCGCGCTACACGATCCAGCAGTTCACGATGACCGGCGGCACGGTGGAGGCGGAGGTGCGGGCGCTGCTGCAGTACGCCCCTGCCGGCGGCGGGGCGCCGCGCGAAGACCGGCCGAGGCTGCGGATGCGATTCACGAAGACGGCGAACGGCTGGCGCGTCACCGCCGTGCCGAAGCCCCAGTGATTACCAGGCCCGCGCGGAGGCCGGCGGTGGCTCCGGGACCGCCAAGGTGTCAGGGCGCGGCGTCGCGGCGCCGACGCGCCGCAAGGTGACCGGCTTTTCGAGATCGCCGCCTGACAGCGTCAGCTTCTGCAGTTCCACCTTCATCCCATACACCATCCACGCGCCGTCACCCAAGGTGAGCCACAGGCTGTCCCCCACCACGCGCCAGCGGGCGACCTGATCCCCGAATTGAGCGGAGCTGTCGCTCCGGACCATGATGTCGTGGATGGCGTCGTCCGGCCCGCGCGCCTGCCATTTGCCCTCGAGGCGGGGGCGGCGGGCGGCTGCTTGCGCGGCGAGCGCGGCGCACCCAGCGATGACGAACAAGGCCAGAGCGACGAGCAATCTCATTCGTGTCCTCGCATGCCCGATGGGTACCCCGGACCGTCCGGAAAGTGGCGCGGGCGCTTGGTGCGCAGCGCGTCGTACACGTCGCACCCGTGCACCAGGTTGCTCCCCTGATGGCAGGGGCGCGGGCGAGTAGAACACACGAGCGCCCCGAGGTCTCCCCCGGGGCGCCCTGTGCGTCTAAGCGTCTGTGCGCCTGGTCGTTAGTACATCCCGCCCATGCCGCCGCCGGGCATCGGGGGCGTCTTTTCCTTCTCCTTCTTCTCCACCACGACGCATTCCGTGGTCAGGAGCAGCCCGGCGATGGACGCCGCGTTCTGCAGTGCGGTGCGGGCGACCTTGGTGGGATCGATGACGCCGGAGGCCACCAGGTCCTCATAGCTTTCGGTTTGGGCGTTGTAGCCGAAGTTCTTGTCCTTCGACTCCTTCACCTTGCCCACGACGATCGAGCCTTCGGCTCCGGCGTTCTGGGCGATCATGCGGATCGGCTCCTCGAGGGCGCGCCGGACGATGTCGACGCCGATCCTCTCGTCATCATCGGCCCCCTTGACCTTGTCGAGCGACTTCTGGCACCACAGCAGCGCCACGCCGCCGCCCGGCACGATGCCCTCCTCGACCGCGGCGCGTGTCGCGTGCAGCGCGTCCTCCACGCGCGCCTTCTTCTCCTTCATCTCGGTCTCGGTGGCCGCGCCGACGTTGATGATCGCGACGCCGCCGGCGAGCTTCGCCAGCCGCTCCTGCAACTTCTCCTTGTCGTAGTCCGACGTGGACTTCTCGACGGCGGCCTTGATCTGGTTGATGCGGCCCTGGATGTCCGCGTCCTTCCCTTTGCCGTCCACCAGCGTGGTGTTGTCCTTGTCGACGAGCACCCGCTTGGCCTGGCCGAGGTCGCTCAGCACGGTGTTCTCGAGCTTGAGGCCCAGCTCCTCGGAGATCACCTTGCCGCCGGTGAGGGTCGCGATGTCGGTGAGCATCTCCTTGCGCCGGTCACCGAAGCCCGGCGCTTTGACGCCGCAGACCTTCAGGGTGCCGCGGAGCTTGTTCACGACCAGCGTCGCGAGCGCCTCGCCCTCGACGTCCTCCGCCACGATGAGCATCGGCCGGCCCGCCTGCGCGACCTTCTCGAGAATCGGCAGGAGGTCCTTCATCGAAGAGACTTTCTTGTCATGGATCAGAATGTAGGCGTCCTCCAGCACCGTTTCCATTTTCTCGGGATCGGTGATGAAGTAGGGCGAGAGGTAGCCGCGGTCGAACTGCATGCCGTCTACCGTTTCGAGCGTGGTCTCGAGGCCCTTCGCCTCCTCGACCGTGATCACGCCGTCCTTGCCGACCTTTTTCATCGCGTCGGCGTTGAGCTTGCCGATCTCCTGGTCGTTGTTCGCCGAGATGGCGCCGACCTGGGCGATTTCCTTCGGCCCGGCGCTCGGAACCGAGATCCTCTTCAGCTCCTCGACGATGAGCTCGACCGCCTTCTCG
>JACOVF010000051.1 GCA_016177465.1 Gemmatimonadota bacterium | reverse complement strand
AGTCGGTGCACGCCCTCGGCGGCTACCGAGTGCAGGGGCGCGACGACCGGACTGCCGAGCGCCTGAAGGCCGACGCGAAGGTCCTCGAGGACGCGGGGGCATTCGCGATCGTGCTGGAGCTCGTGCCCGCGCCGCTCGCATCGGCGATCACGAAGTCGCTCACGATCCCTACGATCGGCATCGGCGCGGGGCCAGCGTGCGACGGGCAGGTGCTCGTGCTGCACGACATGCTCGGCCTGAACGACCGCTTCTCGGCGAAGTTCGTGAAGAAGTATGCCGCGCTGGCCGAGGACGTGCGTGAGGCCGTTCGGCTGTTCACCGCCGAGGTGCGTGAGGGGCGGTATCCGGGCCCGGAGCACTCGTTTGAGAGGTAGAGACCTGACCCGCTAGCTCAAGGCCGAGGCCCCGTCACTGCACGATGACGGTCAGCCGCATGGACGGGTGAAAGGCACAACGCACTAGCACGGTGCCCGTGGTCGCGAACACCGCGGCCTTCTTCGACCCAGACGCCTGCCGCAGCAGGTTAAAGCGAGCGCCATCCGTGCTCGAGAAGATGTTGTGCATCACCCTGTCGTCGTTCGCGAACACGATCGTGTCGCTCACGGCAATGGCGATCTCCGGCTGGGAGAACTGCTTGTCTTCCAGCCAAATCCCGTGAGAGTGACGGGCACCGCCACTCGGCAGCTGCGCTGCGAGGTCTCCCGTTGCCCAAACGCTCAACGCCAACACCAGTCGTCCTACCCACATCCTGTATCGCTCCAGTCTCTTCACCCGCCGCGGGTGAACGACGCTAGAGTCCAAGCGCCCAATGGGACGGCGACCACTCCGCCGGCAAAACTCGGGCACAACGAGCAATATCCGTGCTCGCCCTACTCGCTTATGTAAGTTGTTATTCAATTAGGTGTTACGTTGGGCCAAGCCGTGCCGCGGGTTCACGCGGCGCTGCGTCCTGCAAGGACCGAGGAGCCGTGCAAGGGCACCCATCGAGCCGACCTATGCCTGAAAGCCGGCGACGAGTTCACGCAGCCGTTTCGCGATGGCGAGGAGCGACTCGCCCGCGACGCCTTCCTTCCCGGCCTCGCCGGCCGGCCGCTCGGTGGCCATCGCCGCGATCTGCTCCATGGACTGGCTCACCTCGCGACTCTGGGCGCTCATCTCCTCAGACGCCGCGGCGCTCTCCTCGGAGACGGCGGCGACGTTGCCAAGCAGGGAGGAAACACGGGTCACGCGCTCGAGCATCTCTCCGGCGCTCCGTGCCACCTCCTGGAGCTGGTGGTTGGTGGCCTCGAGGCCCTGGAGGATCTCCCCGAGCCCCGGCTCCGCGCTGCGCGCGTGCTCGGCGCTCTGGGCCACACGAGCGGTGCCGATGTTCACGGCGGCGATGGTCTTCTGGGTGCCCTGCTGCATCACGCGGGTGAGCTCGGCGATTTCCGTGGAGGCCTGGGCGACGGTTCGGGCGAGCTTGCGAACCTCGTCGGCGACCACGGCGAACCCGCGCCCGTGGTTACCGGCTCGTGCCGCCTCGATGGCCGCGTTCAGCGAGAGCATGTTGGTCTGGGCGGCGACCGCGTAGATGGTGCCGCTGATCTTCCCGATCTCCGCGGACCGGGCGCCCAGCTCGTGCACCTGGGCGGCGGTGTCGAGCACGGGCTGGTGAACCTCCTCGATGCTGAAGATGGCCTGGCGCACGGCATCAGCGCTCGACCGCGCGACCTCGACGCGGGCGTTGCCGGCGGTCGCCATCCCTTGCACCTGCGCGACCATCTCGTCGATTGCCCCGGCGAGCTCGGCCATCACGGCTGCGGTCTGCTCGCTGGAGCGTGCTTGCTCCTGCGCGCCGTCGGCGACCTGTTGGATGGCGCCATCGAGCCCGCGCACCACGTTCTCCGACTCGGCGGCGGCGGCCGCGATTTCTTCGCTCCGCGCGAGCAACTGGCGGCTGGTGGCCTGGATGTCGGCGATCATGCGGCGTAGGGCGTCCACCGTCCGGTTGAGCGCCCCGGCCATGCGACCGATCTCGTCGCCGGCATCCACTGCCACCGCGCGTGTCAGGTCGCCCGCGGCCACCGCTTCCAGCAACCCGACGGCAGCGCCGAGGCGCCGGCCGACCCGGCGGCCGAACACGAAGACGCCCGCCGAGACGAGTCCGATGCCGAGAAGCAACGAGAGCGCAATGGCTCGGCGGTTATCGACTTCGAGGCGCCGGGCGGCAGTCGCCGCCGCGCGCTCGGCAACGGTGGCCAGGTCGGCTACTAGGGAGTAGTAGGCGGTCCGCAGCGAGTCGTACTCGGCGAAATACAGTCGTTTCGCCGCGTTGAGGTTCCCCTCGGCCATGCGCTCCAGGATCTGCGTGTCGAGCGGCCGGAGCCGTTCCTCATCGAGCCGGCGCAGCGCGGCGATGAGGTTACTCACCTCCGGCGACGCGGCAAGGGAGTCCATCCGCTGGAATACCTCACGGCTTTCCTCGTACGCCTCGAGCTTCCCCGCTGCGAGGTCCATCTTTTCCGGCGCGAGAAGCATGGCCTTGGTGATGTCATCCTGGGTGAGCAACAGCGTCCGGGACGTGAGCGCGAGTTCCCGCACTTGGCGGGCATCGAGCAGCCGACGGGTGTTGCGTCGCAAGCTGGTCTGCGTGACGGTGAGGACGGCCAGCGCCATGAGCAGGAGCAGGCCCGCCAACGCCGCGTAGAGCTTGGTGGCTAGCGAGAGGTCGGCAAAGCGCCGCGCGCGGGGACCGGAGGCCGGTGAGGACTGGAAGGACACCACCTACCCTCTACGGTGCCCGCGCGTCCTGTGCATGTCAAGCCGGGGCGGGCCTACCGACCGGCTCGCGCGCTCGCTTTCTTTCTGGGCCGAGAGGGCCAATGCACGAAATCACCGGACTGGACTCGATGCGCGCCTGGAGCCGCGCGGAGAAGGGGCGCGGCCGCCGCATCGGCTTCGTCCCAACGATGGGCTACCTCCACGAGGGCCACCTACGCCTCGTGGACCACGCACGGCAGCGCACCGACCGGGTCGTGATGAGCGTCTTCGTCAACCCGCTCCAGTTCGGCCCCAAGGAAGACTTCACCACCTACCCGCGCGACATAGCGCGCGACCGTGGCCTGGCCGCGGGACGGGGTGTAGACGTGCTGTTCGTCCCCGAGGGCAAGGCGATGTATCCCACCGAGCCGATGGCGCGCGTCGTCCCCGGCCCGATGGCCGAGGTGTTCGAGGGTGCGGCGCGGCCGGGGCACTTCGCGGGCGTGCTGACGGTGGTCGCGAAGTTGTTCCATCTCGTTGAACCCGATATCGCGGTCTTTGGACGCAAGGACTTCCAGCAGGCGATGCTGGTGCGCCGGATGGTGCTGGATCTCGACTTCCCGATCGAAGTGGAGGTCGTGCCGACGGTGCGCGAACTGGACGGTCTCGCGCTCAGCTCCCGCAACGCCTACCTGAATCCGGACGAGCGACGCGCCGCACTGGCGCTGTCGCGCGCTCTGCGCGCGGTGGAGCAGGCATGGCGCGGCGGGCAGGCGGACGCCGTGGAGCTACAGCGCCGGAGCATAGAAGTGCTGAAGGCGCCGGGTGTGAACCCTGAATACCTGGCCCTCGTGGACGAGAACCTGCAGCCGGTGGCGCGTCCGAACGCGCGGACAGTCGTCGTCACAGCGGCGACGGTCGGCGCGACTCGACTCATCGACAACGTCGTGCTCGGCGAAGGGATCGCGGCCGACCCGACGGTGCGCGCGGCGTGAGCTTTCCGCCCTGGGCTCAGGTCACCCCCAAGCGCCGCGCGCACGTCGAGCGGGTGGCCGCGCTCCTGGCGCAGTGGGCCGATGCAATGCGCATCCCGGCCTCCGAGCGGGAGCGCTGGATGCGGGCCGTGTGGCTGCACGACGCGCTCCGCGACGCTCCCGCGGCCGACGAGCTGGCGCACGGGCCGATGGCCGCCGACCGCGCCGCCGCCGACGGCGAGCGCGACCGGGGCGTGCTCGATGCCGTGCGCTACCACTCCCTCGGCTACGCGGGCTGGGACGACGTGGGGAAGATGCTCTACTTGGCGGACTTCCTTGACCCAGGCCGGAAGTTCGACGCGGCCGAGCGGGCCGCTCTGGCGGCGCGCGTGCCGGCCGAGCGGGACGCCATGCTGCGCGAGGCGGTGCGGCGACGGATCGAATGGGTGGTCCGCTCCGGGTGGAGCCTCCGGCCGGAGACGGTGGACTTCTGGAACGCGCTCGTCTCGTGACAGTCGGACAGTCGGATGGTCGGACAGTTGGATGGTCCTGCCGCAGCGCCAGGCGGATCGTGCTCCTCGGGCTGTTCGCGGGGTGTGGCGGTGAAGGCGCCGGCTCCCAGGCGTTCCCGGTTCCCGGCGAGCGGGGGAGCCATCTCGTCGTCGAGGTGCTGAACGCGAGCGGTAAAGCCGGCCTCGCGCGCACCGGAACGCGGGTGCTACGTCAGGCGGGAATCGACGTCGTATTCTTCGGCAACGCGGGCGCCGGGATAGGCACCTTGGATTCGACCCGCATCGTCGTGCGCCGGGGGACGGCGGCGGTAGGAGAGCAGGTGCGAGCGGCCCTGAAGGTCGGGAAGGTGGTGGTCGAGCTCGACGGCGCCCGGCTACTCGACGTGAGCGTGTTCCTGGGGGCGGACTTTGCGCCGCGTCTCGACTTCCACCCGTAGCTGTCCACAGGCGGCGCTGATGTCGAGCCCGCGGCTCCGTCGCAGCACCGCTTCCACCCCCTTAGACTTGAGGCGCCGCTCGAAGGCGAGCATCTGACTGCGAGGGCTCGGGGTGAGCCCTGGTGCTCCGCCTGGGTGGAGCGGCAGCAGATTCACGAGCGCGCCGAGCGGCGCCGCCAATGTCGCGAGCCGATCGGCGTCCTCCGGGGTGTCGTTCTTTCCCGCGATCAGCACGTATTCAAACGTCACCCGCCGCCGGAACGCCGTGAGCGCCTGAAGCAGGTCGGGGAGCTTGTACTTCTTCTCGATCGGCATCAGCGCGAGTCGACCCGCGGGTGTCGGCGAGTGCAGCGACACGGCGAGCCGGAACTGCTCGGCGCGGCGCGCGAACCGCGCCAGGTGCGGGAGGATCCCGACCGTGGACACGGTGATGTGCCGCGCGCCGATCCCGAACCCGTCGGGGTGGTTGAGGATCGTGAGCGTCGTGTCCACCGCGCCCCAATTGAGTAGCGGCTCTCCCATTCCCATGAAGACGACGTTGGTCGGCTTCTGCTCCGGGTCGAGCAGGATGAGCTCCCGTACCTGACTCGCGATTTCGGCGGCCGACAGATTCCGGCGGAAACCCATCTGGCCGGTGGCACAAAACACGCAACCCAGCGCGCAGCCGGCCTGGGAAGAGATGCACAGGGTGCGGCGCTTGCCTTCGGGGATCAGCACCGACTCGATCATCTCGCCGTCGGCGAGCTTCCAGAGGAATTTCTCGGTGCCGTCGCTCGACACCTGGCGCGTGACGAGCTGCAGCGCCGTGAGCGCAAACGCCTCATCGAGCGCGCCCCGTAGATCGGCGGGGAGGTCGCTGGCGTCCGGCCAGCGCCGTACCGGCCGCTGCCACAAGCGCGGCAGCACCTGCTTGAGGCGGTAGGCCGGCAACGCGCGGACCGCGAGCCAGTCGCCGAGCGCGTCGCGCGCCGCATCGGGGGTGAGGGAGAGCAGGTCCGTCATCGCACGCGTGCCTCGAGGCCGACGCGGAACGCCGAGCCGATGTCGTTCACACCGGCGTCGCGCGCGAAGGCAATCCGGTATTTCCCGACGAGGACGCGCACGCCGCCCACCGGGCGCCACCCCGCGTTGCCGTAGCTTCCCTCGCGCGCCAGCATCAGGTCGGCGGCGAACAGGTTCCCCACCTCCAGGCCCGCGCCGAAGAGATGATCGGCCTCGAATCTGTGCGCGAGCGCGACGCCGTAACGGGAGAGGACCGATGCGGCGGGTCCGGCGGTCCACAGCGGCCCCCGCCATACCAGAAACTCCACGGCGCCGTAGAGGTCCTGCGCGGGATCGCTCGAGGTCCAGTGCGAGAAGAAATGGGTCGCGGCCGCGAGCCGAACCCGCCCGCCGATCGCGCGGCGCGCGCCGACGTCGATTGTCCAGCGGTCGTCCCGCCGGTTGTCCAGCTGGGTCTGGTGGTAGGCGAGCGTGGCGCCCAGCGTGGAGCGGCCGACGTCGCGCGCCCACGTGGCGCCGATTGCTGCGGTGAAAAACGGCACCCTCGGGCCGTCGGGGTCGGGGCTGCTCGATGTGCGCACTAGGTCGTCGATCCCCATCCGCCCGTACACCGCACCGACCCGGCCGAGCCGGCCGACCCGCGCGCGCGCCGTCGCCACCAGCCCCGAGGCGCCGATCGCCGCCGGGGTCTCGATCAAATCCAGCCCGAGGACGGCGCGAGCGGTCCCATCCGCCTGCGCCGGATTCCAGAACGCCGCCGCGCCGCCCGTCGCAAGGGCCGGCGGGAACGGCAGCGTAGTGGCGGCCAGGCGCCATAGAGCGGTGCCGGCCGCCTCCTGCCCGACGAGTGCCTGCGGCAGGGAGAGGCCAAGCAGCAGGAAGGCAATCCGTTGCATATCGTCCGGTTAGCGGGCCACGTGGCGTTGACGATTCAAGTTAACTATCTTCAAGCGTTTACGACACTTGAGGAAGGTCTTGCGTCTTTCCGAGCTACTCACGCCCAACCGCATCAAGGTCCCCCTCAAGGCCAGCGACAAGGAGGGGGTGCTGCGGGAGTTGGTGGAGCTGATGCTGGGGAGCGACGGGGGGGCGGCCGAGGAGATCCTTGGGGCCATTCTGGAGCGAGAGCGGCAGTTCCCCACGGGAATCGGGTACGGGGTGGCCGTGCCGCACGGGAAGACCCCGGCGTTGTCGAGCCTGGCCGTCGTGGCCGGGACGACGGACCGCCCCGTGGCGTACGAGACGATCGACGGGGAGCCCGTCCGGCTCTTCTTTCTGTTGGCGGGTCCCGAGTCGCAGGCCGGGGCCCATGTCAAGGCGTTGAGCCGGATTTCCCGCCTCGTCCGGCGGGAGCCGGTCCGGGCGCGTCTCCTGGGCGCCCGGACGCCGGAAGAATTCTACCGCACGTTGAGCGAGGCGGAGGGGGCATAGCGGCTGTGAGTCGTACGACTTGGCGCACGCACCGATGCGGGGCGCTGCGCGCGGAGCACGTCGGCCAGTGGGTGCGGTTGGGCGGGTGGGTGCACCGGCGGCGGGATTTGGGAGGTATCGTCTTCCTCGATCTGCGGGACCGCGACGGCCTGGTGCAGGTGGCGTTCGGGCCGGGCTGGTCGCCGCCGGACGTGTTGGTGGCTGCCGGGGCGCTGGGGAGCGAAACGGTGGTCGTGGTCGAGGGGCAGATCGTTGTGCGGCCGGCGTCGGCGCGGAACCCGGAGATGGCGACGGGGGACGTCGAGGTGCACGCGACCGCCTTGGTGGTGGTGGGGCCCGCGGAGACACCCCCGATCCCCGTGGCACGCGGTAAGACCGACGAGCTGCCGGCGGAAGAGCTGCGGCTGAAGCACCGTCATCTTGATCTGCGGCGCCCGGAGCTGTTGGCGAACCTCATCCTGCGCCACCGCCTGATGCAGCGGGCGCGGCGCACTCTGTCCGAGCTCGAGTTTCTCGAGGTCGAGACGCCGATCCTCACCAAGCCCACGCCCGAGGGCGCGCGGGACTACCTGGTGCCGTCGCGCCTGCACCCCGGCGAGTTCTACGCGCTGCCGCAGTCGCCGCAGATCTACAAGCAGTTGCTCATGGTCGCGGGGTTCGACCGCTACTTCCAGATCGCGCGCTGCTTCCGCGACGAGGACCTGCGCTACGACCGCCAGCCCGAGTTCACCCAGATCGACCTCGAGGCGTCGTTTGTGGGGACCGAGGACGTGTATGGCTTTGTGGAGGCCGTGCTCGTCGCCCTGTGGGACGAGGCTGGTCACGCGATCGAGCGGCCTTTCCCGCGCATCACCTGGCGCGAGGCGATGGAGCGCTATGGCACCGACAAGCCCGACCTGCGCTACGAGTTCCCCATCGCCGACTGGACGGCCCAGGTGCAGCTGCTGGGCGTGCCGTTCATCGAGCAGGCATTGCGGGACGAGGCGCGCGTGCGCGGCATCGCCGTCAAGGGCGGTGGTGCGCTCTCGCGTAAGGACGTGGACCAGCTCGCCGAGGCTGCGAAGCAGGTCGGCGGCTCGGGACTGGCCTGGGCCAAGCGGTTGGGCGACCACATCTCCGGGTCGGTGGCCAAGCACTTCACGGCCGAAGGGCTGGGTGCGCTTGGCGTGGGGGACGGTGACGCGGCGCTGATGGTCGTCGGCCCCGACCGGGTGACGTCGCCCGTGCTGGACCGCGTGCGCATGGAGGTGATCCGCCGGTTGGCGCCCGCGCCGACGCGCGCGCACGCGTTCGCGTGGGTTGTGGACTTTCCGTTGTTCGAGCCCGATCACGAGACCGGCACGCCCGTGTTTGCGCATCACCCGTTCACGTCGCCCCATCCGGACGACGTGGTGCGGCTCGAGAGCGATCCCTTCTCGTGCCGGGCACTGCACTACGACGCGGTGTACAACGGCAACGAGCTCGGCTCTGGCTCGATCCGTATCACCGATCCTGCGATCCAGCGGAAGGTGTTCGCGCACCTGGGGCTCGCCCCCGGGGAGATCGAGGCGCGGTTTGGATTCCTGCTCGCCGCCTTGCAAGCAGGGACGCCGCCCCACGGCGGCTTCGCGATCGGCTTCGATCGGGTGGCAATGTTGCTGGCCGGGGCGGGTAGCTTGCGCGACGTGATCGCGTTCCCCAAGACAACCGCGGCGCGGGCCTTGTTCGAGGGCGCCCCGGCGCCCGCCAGCCCGGCGGACATCGCGGCGCTCCACATCGAGGTGAAGTGATGAGCGGGGATGTCACGCATCGCCTGTCGGCGGAGGGGGTGGATCCCCTGTCGCTCGCCGGCATCAACGACGGGAACCTGATCGCGTTGGCGCGGTTGTTGGGGGTGCGCGTCTCGCTGCGCGGCGACGCGCTGTCGCTCGTGGGGTCGGCGGCGGCGGTGGAGCGCGCCACGCCGATCGTCCAGGCGCTGGTGGACCTGGCGCGCATGGGCGAACAGCTCGATGTGCAGGACGTGGACCGACTGATCGCCGAAGAGGCGCAGGGCACGCTCGGCCAGGCGACGAACGGCGAGGTGAAGATCATCCTCCCCGGTCTGCGGCGGGTGATCCAGCCGAAGACGGCCGGCCAGCGCGAGTACCTCCAGGCGATCGCGCAGCACGACATCGTGGTGGGGATCGGCCCCGCCGGCACCGGGAAGACGTATCTCGCGGTAGCCGCGGCGGTGGACGCATTGGCGCGCAAGCGGGTACGGCGCATTGTGCTTGCCCGGCCTGCCGTCGAGGCGGGGGAGAACCTCGGCTTCCTCCCCGGCGATCTCCAGGAGAAGGTCGACCCCTATCTGCGACCGCTGTACGACGCGCTCGAGGACATGATGCCACGCGACCGGGTGCAGAAGGCGGTCGAAACGCGCACGCTCGAAATCGCGCCGCTCGCGTACATGCGGGGTCGCACGCTGTCGGACGCGTTCGTGATTCTGGATGAGGCGCAGAACGCGACCGGGATGCAGATGAAGATGTTCCTCACCCGGCTGGGGGTGAACTCGCGCGCGGTGATCACCGGCGACAAGACGCAGATCGACCTCGCCAGTCGGGAGGAGAGCGGCCTGCTCCAGGTCGAACGGATCCTTCCCGGCATCGAGGGCATCGCCTTCTGCTACCTCGACGACGCGGACGTGGTGCGGCACCGGCTGGTGCGGGATATCATCCGGGCCTACGCCGAAGACGCGCGGGGCTGAAATGAGCCGGCGCATGTGGGTGCGGCTGCGGTTCCACGGGTCGCGGTGGGCGTGGGTGGCAGGCCTCGCCATTCTCGCCTACTTCGCGTTCCCCTCGAGCGCCACGGACGTGGGCCCTCTGCTCCAGCCCGGGGCGGTGGCGCAGACCGACGTCGTCGCCCCGTTCAACTTCGTGGTGAACAAGTCGGACGACGAGCTGCGGCACGAGGCGGAGGAGCTCGCGAGCTCGGCGCGGCCGATCTACGAGTTCCGCCCGCGGGCGTTCGACAGCACTGCGACGGCGCTGCGCGTCTTCTTCGACGGCCTCGCTACGGTCGCCAGCCAGGGACCGCAGGCGATCATCCGGGCGGCGCGGGAGCACGGCGTCACCGTGGTGTTGTCGGAGGCGGCCTACCTCGGCCGCAGCGGCAAGCGTGCCGCGCTGGAGCGGGCGCTCACGCAGCTGTTCGACCGCACGCTGGCGCTCGGCGTCGTCGGCGCGGGAGTGATCCAGGCGGAGCCGGCGCCGGAAGTGCTTATCCGGCGTCGCGCCTCGGAGACGTCGGTGCCGCGCGAGCAGGTGCTGACTTACGTGCAGTACCTGCAGCGCGCCAAGCAAACCCATCCCGACCGCGGGTCGGCCGTGGGGCACGCGGTCTACTTGAAGCTCGCGGGCCACTTCTTCCGGCCGACGCTTGCGCTCAACCGCCTCGAAACCGAGCGCCGCCGCGATGAGCTGCGCAAGAGCGTGGACCCCAGCAAGTACGCCATCCGCGCGGGCGACCGGCTGGTCGGCACGCACGAGGTGGTCACCAGCGAGGCGTACGAGCGGCTGCTCGCGCTGCACCAGGAGCTGCTGCGGCGCGGGGCCGCGACCTCGCGCTCCCCGTTCGGCGTGCTCGGGACGGTCTTGCGCGACTCGCTCATCCTGAGCGTGTTCTGGGTGTTAATGCTGTTCTACCGCCGCGAGACCTACCGCGAACACCGCCAGGTGGTGGTGGTCGGGCTGTTGTTCGGGGTCGTGATCGCGGGGGCGGCGGCCGTCGCCCGCTTCCAGCCGCAGCACCCGGAGCTCATCCCGCTACCGTTCGCGGCCATCATGCTCACCGCGCTCTTCAACGGGCGGGTGTCGATGATCGCGGCGATGATTCTCTCGTTCCTGATCGGCTCCCAACCCGTGTTCCACGACAGCCCGGCGCTGTTCCTGTGCGTGGTGGGGGGCGTCACGGCCGCGCTGTCGGTGCGCTCGCTGCGGCGCCGCAGCCAGCTCTACGTGGCGGTGTTCGTCGTGGCCCTGGGCTACCTCGTGGCCGCCTGCGCGCTCGGTATGGTGGGCGGGTGGACCGTGGCGCAGATCGGCTCCCGGGCACTGTGGGGGATCGTGAACGGCTTCGTGTCGGCATCCCTGACCTTGCTGGTGCTGCCGCCGGTCGAGTCGCTCACCCGCATCACGACTGACCTGACCCTGCTCGAGCTGTCGGACCCCAGCCGCCCACTGTTGCGCCGGTTGTCGCTCGAGGCGCCGGGCACATATGCCCATAGCATCGCGATGGCGAACCTGGTGGAGGCGGCCTGCAACCGCGTCGGCGCGAACGGGTTGCTCGGGCGCGTGGGATGCTACTACCACGATGTCGGGAAGCTCGAGAATCCCCAGTACTTCGTCGAGAACCAGACGCGCGCCGGCAACCCCCACGACCGGCTCCAGGCGCAGCAGTCTGCTGAAATCATCAAGGCGCACGTGATCGACGGCCTGCGGCTCGCCACCGAGGCGGGGCTCCCCGACGCGGTGAAAGCGTTCATCCCGGAGCACCATGGGACGAGCGAGATCAGCTATTTTCTCGACCGCGCGCGGAAACAGGGAGACGGCTCGGCGACGCGGGCGGAGTACACCTATCCCGGACCTCGGCCGAGCTCGGTGGAGACGGCCATCACGATGCTGGCCGACTCGGTCGAGGCCGCGCTGCGTGTGCTCGAGGACCTGACGCCCACCAAGATCGAGGAGGCGATCGACCATATCGTGCGCACCAAGATCAACGCCGGCCAGCTCGACCAGGCGCCGATGACGCTACGCCAGCTGGAGGAAGTGAAGGCGGAGTTCGTGAGGGTACTCTCGGGGATGTACCACAACCGCATCGATTACCCGGAAGCCAGTGGCGGCATCACGGCAGGCTGGGAGGCGACGCACGCCGCGCGGCCCTCGACCGGCCTCTGAGCGGCGCCTCGCCCGGGCGGCTCGGCGCGTGCTCGTCTGGGAGCGGGCCCGGCACGCCCGCATCGAGCTCACTCTGCTCGATGCGGCGGCGATGCGCCGCCTGAACCGGCGGTCTCTCGGGCGTCGGGGCCTTACCGACGTTATCGCCTTCGCGCTGCCGCAGGCGAACGGGTCGCTCCTGGGAGACGTCTATATCTGCCCGGAAGCCGCCGAGCGGTATCTGGCGGGAGATCCTAAAGGACTCCCTGACAATCGCGGGAAAGGAGAGTGGGGAGCCGTGGCGGAGGAGATGATCCGGCTCGCCGTCCACGGCACCCTCCACGTCCTGGGCTACGACCACCCTGCGGGCCCGGGCCGCACCCGCTCGACGATGTGGCGGACACAGGAGCGCTACGTCCGCCGCCTGCTGCGCGGATCCCACTGATGCTCGCCGATGCGCTGCTGCTATGGGGCGGCGTCCTCGTCGCCATCGCCGCCGTTCTCTGGGCGAGCCTGCTCGCGTTCGGGGAGGAGGCAGCGGTGGGCGAGGCGCTCCACACCCTGGGCGACGCCCCGCCCGCCGATGCCGCCAGCCGCGTCCCGCTGCACCGCGCCCTGCATGTCGGGCGGCTCGCGCTCCTGGTCCTGGGCGGCGTGGCGTCGGCGCACGCACTCGGCTGGTGGCAGCGGCCCTGGCTCGAGGGCCTGCTCGCCCTCGCCGTGATGGCGCTGTTGTTGTTCATCATCGGTGACGCGTTGCCGCGCAGCGCCGCCCGCATCGCTCCCGAGCTCGCGGACGCGGCGCTGCCGCTCGCCCGCCGCACCCTCGCCCCGTTCAGCGCGCTGCTGTGGGTGCTGGGCTGGGTGGATCGGGGCCTCCACGGGATCGTTCGGACGCCACGCCCGCTCCAGCCGGACCTGGGCGTCGCCCAGCGCGATATGCTGCTCGGTGTCTTCACCCTCGCCGATACCACGGTGGACGAGGTGATGACGTCGCGGCTCGACATGACCGCCGTGGACCTCGCGGCCACGACCGAGGACATCCTCGAGGCGTTCCGCACGAGCGAACACACACGGCTTCCCGTCTACGACGGCACCCCCGATAACATCGTCGGGGTCGTGTTCGCGAAAGACCTGGTGCCCGTGGCGATGGGGCTCGCCGACACGGGCGGCCGCTGGCAGGAGCTCGTCCGGCCGGCCTCGTTCGTCCCCGAGACCAAGACCCTCGACAGCCAGCTACGCGACTTCCAGCGCGGGCCGTCGCACCTGGCGATCGTGGTGGACGAATTCGGCGGGACCTCGGGGCTCATCACGCTCCAGGACGTGCTCGAGGAGATCGTGGGCGAGATCCGCGACGAGCACGACGCCGCGCTGCCGCCCGCCATCCGGCAGGAGGGGGATCGCTACTGGGTGGATGGCCGCGTGACGCTCGACGACCTCTCCGAGGCGTTGGGCACCCCGTTCACACACCCTGAGGTGAGCACGGTCGGCGGCCTGGTGTATTCGGCACTGGGCCGGGTGCCGCGGGCCGGGGACGAGCTCACCCTCGACGGCTATCGGGTGGTGGTCGAGCGCGTGGACCGGCGCCGCGTGACCCGCGTGGTGTTCGAGAAGCCATGATCGGGCCGATCGTCGTGCTGCTCGCGGGGCTGACCCTCGCTGCCGCTGCGGCGACGATCGGCGTCGCCGCCGCCTCCGTGAGCCAGCTCGAGCTCACCCGCTGGGTGCAGTACAGGCTCCGCGGAGCGGGGGCGGCCGCCCACCTGCGCGAGAACCCGGGGCGGGTGCTCGCCACAGCAAACGCCCTCACTACGCTCGGCCTCCTCGTCGCCGCGGCGGCGCTGCCGGCCCTGCTGGTCGAGAACACCGCGACGTTCCTCGCGGTCGCATCGGTGACGGTGGGGGTGCCGCTGTTCGTGAGCGCGGCGTACCTCATTCCGCGCGTCGTGGGGCGCCGCTGGGCCGAGCCGATCGTGTCCCGGGCACTGCCGTGGATGGACCGCGTCGGGCGGCTGCTGGCGCCGGTGCTCCCGCGCCGCGATCCCTCGACCCGCACTGCGCTCGCCGCCGTCCTCACCGGCGCCGACACCCACGCCCTCGCGTCGTCCGACGAGATGGTGGTCGTCTCGGGGGTGTTGGCATTCGCCGACCGGCCGGTGCGGGAACTGATGACGCCGCGCACATCGATCGTTGCGATTCCGGAGGGGATGCTCGCCGCCGAGGCCGGCCACGTCTTCACGCAGTCGGGCTACAGCCGATACCCGGTGTACCGGAACTCCCTCGACGAGGTGATCGGCGTCGTGCACTCGTTCGACCTGCTGCAGCTTCCGCCGGAGTCGCCGGTGCCGGTGCGGCCGGCCCTGCTCGTACCCGGTCCCACGCGCGCCGCGGATCTGATGCTCGAGATGCAGCGTGGCCGCGGCCACCTCGCCGTCGTGCTCGATGAGTTCGGCGGCACCGCCGGCCTCGTGACGTTCGACGACCTGCTCAAGAACCTGGTGCGCGAGATCTTCGAGGAGCCCGCCGCAGGGGGCGAAGCCCCGGCGACGCCGCGAATTGTCGAGCTGGAAGGGAGCGCCCCGGCGGCGCGGCTCGAGGAGGCGCTGGGGGTGATGCTCGGAGCGCGCGACGTGCAGACCGTCGGGGGGCTCTTGATCCAGGCGCTGGGCCGCATTCCGCGCCCCGGCGAGCGGTTCCTGCTGCGCGACCTCGAGTTCGACATCCTCGCCGCCAGCGCCACCAAGGTGGAGCGCGTGGCGGTCCGCCCGGGCTCCGTGCGGGCGATCCTGCTGGACCGGCCCGAGGAGCGCGTGTGAGCGGCCCACACCCGGTCCAGTGGCGACGGAAGCTGCGTCGCTACTTCTTCACCGGTTTGGTCGTGCTCGCGCCGGTCGGCGCCACCATCGCCATCCTGGTCTGGCTGTTCCAGAAGCTCGATGCGATCCTCGGCGATCCGCTGCGCGGCCTGCTGGGGGTCCGCGTCCCGGGTCTGGGGCTCGTCCTGCTCGCCGTGGCGATCGTCCTGCTGGGGTGGGTCGCGCACTACACCATCGGACGCCAGCTGATCACGTGGTGGAACGCCTTTCTGGCGCGCTTTCCGCTCACGGCCCGCCTCTACAACGCCACGAGCCAGATCGTCCAGACCTTCATGGGCGACCAGCGACGGATCTTCCTGCGGACGGTCCTCATCGAGTTCCCCACGCCCGGGAGCTTCGCCCTCGCCTGGGTCACGTCCGAGGACAACCCTTTCGCCGAGGCGGTGCTGGGCGAGCCGTGCGTGAACGTGTTCGTCGCGACGACCCCGAACCCCACGTCCGGGTACTTCCTCATCGTGCCGAAGCGCAAGACGACGCCCGTGGATCTCTCGATCGAGGAAGGGATGAAGCTCGTGATCTCAGCCGGGGCAGTGTTGCCGCAGACGACCGGGAGCCCGCCGCCCAAGGGCCTGGACCTGGCGACGCTGCTGCGGAAATCCGCGTTGTGACTCCCGAACTCGAGCTGCCGCTCACCGCCGTGCTCGCGGCGCTGGACGAGCCGGCCCGGGCCCGCGCCGTAGCCGAGCTGCCGGTCGAGGCCGCGTCGAGCGCCCTCGCCGAGATGGAGGTCGCCGAGCACCCCGAGGAAATGCTCCTTGCGGTGGGTCCCGACTACGCGGCGGAGCTGGTCGAGGAGCTGCCCTCCGACGACGCGGTGGACATCATCCGCGAGCTGCCGCCGGAGGATCGCGAGGCGGTCCTCTCCGAGTTCGAAGACCGGGCCGAGGTCGAGAAGCTCCTCACCTACTCGGAGGACTCAGCCGGCGGACTGATGACCACCGAGGTCGTCGCCGTGAGCGAGGAGGCCTCGCTCGGGGAGGCGATCGAGGAGATCCGGCGCCAGAGCGAGGAGAGCGACGACCTGTACCAGGTGTACGCGGTCGATGGGCGGGGCCGCCTCAAGGGCGTCATTCCGATCACCAAGCTCATCGTCGCGCCGCCGAGCCGCCGCGTGCGTGAGGTCATGGAGCCGGTGCCCGCGGTGGTGCGGCCGGAGCAGGACCAGGAGCAGGTCGCCCGCCTCATGGCCCGCTATAACGTCGCCGCGGTGCCCGTGGTGGACGACGGGGAGCGGCTGCTCGGCCGTATCACATTCGACGATGTGATCGACGTCGTCGAAGCGGAGACCACGGAAGACCTCCTCAAGTTCGGCGGGGTAAGCCCCGAAGAAGATCTCTCCGCCTCGTGGCTCGGCGCGGTGAAAAGCCGGCTGCCGTGGCTCTACGTCAACCTGCTCACGGCGTTCCTCGCTGGAGCGGTCGTGTACCTGTTCCAAAGCACCATCAGCCGTGTCGTGGCGCTCGCAGTCTGGATGCCGATCATCGCCGGGATGGGCGGAAACGCCGGCACTCAGGCGCTCGCGGTGACGGTGCGGCGGCTCGCGCTGAAGGAGCTACCCAAGGGTCGAGCCCTGGGGGTGATCTGGAAAGAAATGCTCGTCGGGGCGGTGAACGGCATCGCCACCGGGGCCGTGGTGGCGTTGGTGGCGGGGATCACAGGGGAAGTTTGGGTCCTGGGGCTCGTCGTGCTGCTGGCGATGTGGGGGAACCTGCTCGTCGCCGGCTTCGCAGGGGCCTTCATCCCCATCTTGTTGGAGAACCTGGGAGTGGACCCGGCCATTGCGTCCTCGATCTTCGTGACGACCTTCACGGACGTGTGCGGCTTTTTGCTGTTGCTCGGCTTGGGGGCAATCCTGTTGATGTAGCCGACAGCCGACAGCGTCTTTCTGACGGCTGACGGTTGAGACCTGATGGCTTATCTTTATTGCCGAGGCCTAGTTACCGAATGCGGCTAGAAGCGATCCTGGAAGGGCTGGACCGGCGCGACCTGACATCGCTCGCCCGGGCGATCAGTGTCGTCGAGAACCAGCGCGACGGGTTCGACCGCGTCCTGTCACACCTGCACGTCCGCATCGGGCGGGGGGGTGCGCGCCGCCTCGGCATCACCGGACCGCCGGGGGCCGGAAAGAGCACCCTCACCGCGCAGCTGATCCAACGGTTCCGTGCGCAGGGGCTCACGCTCGCCGTCATCGCGGTGGACCCCACCAGCTTGTTCACCGGGGGCGCGCTGCTGGGCGATCGCATCCGGATGGAAGCGGCCAGCACCGATCCAGGGGTGTACATCCGCTCCATGGCGACCCGTGGTTCGTTGGGGGGCCTCGCAACCACGACCGAAGAGGTGGCCGACGTTCTGGACGCGTTCGGATTCGACCGCATCATCATCGAGACGGTGGGCGTCGGCCAGACGGAGCTCGACATCGCGCGCACGGCGGAGACGACGGTACTGGTGCTCGTCCCCGAGTCGGGCGACGGCATCCAAACGCTCAAGGCCGGGGTGATGGAGATCGCCGACGTCTACGTCGTCAACAAGAGCGACCGGCCGGGGGCGGACAAGCTGCGTCAGGAGGTCGAAGTGATGTTAGGGATCCGGCGGGGGAACGCGTTTCGCCATATCGCGCCCCACCACGCCCCCCGGCCCCGGTTGGACGGTCGGACCCTAAAAGACTCCCTGACGGTCGCGGTCGGACGGACGGACCGAGGGGGAACTGGGCAGTCCGCCGGCCCGACTGTTCCACCGGCCGACGAGTGGGAAGCGCCGGTGCTGGCGACCGTGGCGGCGAAGAGTGAGGGGATCGAGGCCCTCGTGACGGCGTTGGATGCCCACCACACCTACCTTGGGCGAACCGGGAAGCTCGAGGAGCGGCGGCGCCGGCGGCTGGCGGAGCGCACCCGGGCGGTGGTGAACCGCGCGGTGCGGCAGTGGGTCTGGGACGAGACCCGGGCGGAAGAGCTCTTGACGCAACGGCTGGACGAGGTGTCGAGCGGCAACCGGAGTCCCTACGAAGTGGCGGCGGAAATCCTTGACCAAGTGAAGACCGGGGCGACGCGATGAGCCCGATCGACAAGAAGCCGATCTACACACCGGCCGACCTGCACGACTTCGACTACGCGGGGCAGCTCGGCGACCCGGGGCGTTATCCGTTCACGCGGGGCATCCACGAGTCGATGTACCGCGGCCGGGTCTGGACGATGCGCCAGTTTTCGGGCTTCGGCACGGCGGAGGACACGAACCAACGCTACAAGTTCCTGCTCGAGCGCGGTCAGACCGGCCTGTCGGTGGCGTTCGATTTCCCGACGCTGATGGGCTACGACTCCGACCATCCCCGGTCGGAGGGCGAGGTGGGGAAGTGTGGCGTGGCGATCTCCTCTGCCGCCGACATGGAGGATCTGTTCCGCGGCATCCCGCTCGACCAGGTCTCCACCTCGATGACCATCAATGGCCCGGCGGCGCTGTTGTTCTGTTTTTATGTGGCCGCGGCCGAGCAGCAAGGCGTGCGGAGCGAGAAGCTGCGGGGCACGATCCAGAACGACATCCTCAAGGAGTACATGGCCCAGCACGCCTGGGTATATCCGGTCGAACCCGCGCTCAAGATTATCGTGGACGTCTTCGAGTGGGCCGCGCAGCACGCGCCGCTGTGGAACACCATCTCCATCTCTGGCTATCACATCCGTGAGGCCGGCGCGACGGCGGCCCAGGAGCT
>JACOVF010000039.1 GCA_016177465.1 Gemmatimonadota bacterium | reverse complement strand
CGACGCGTTCGTGGACGACCTCGCCCGCCGGCTGCTGGCCTCGTTCCCCGAGTGCGTCCGCTACACCAAGCAGCAGACGAACTTCCTCAAGGACTTCGTGTGGCAGTCGACGGTGCGCCACGCGCAAGACTGGCTGGCGCTGCACTACGCCTCCTGGGAGCCGGTGGAGGGGATGCAGGCGTTCGTCGAAAAGCGGGCGCCGCGCTACGCCATGCTGCGGGACCGCGCGGCGCGGGGGGAGTCGTCGGAGGCGCCGTGGGGGGCGCCGGTGCGGTCGTGCGGCAAGTGCGGGGCGCAGACGCTCCCCGCCGCCCACCGGTTCTGCGGGCAATGCGGCGCACCGCTCTCGTGACCGGCGGCGGCCGTGGCATTGGCCGCGCCATCGTCGACGCCCTTGCTGAGGACGCCTGGGTGGCGGCGGTCGATCTTGGCTTCCCGCACGGGGCGGGGGCCGCGCAGCGCCACGCCGAGGTAGACGTGACCGACAGCGCAGCCGTGGAGCGGGCGGTCAGCGAGGTGACGCGGGAGCGCGGCGGGCTCGACTGGGTGGTGTGCGCGGCGGGCATCACGCGCGATCACGTCAGCTGGAAGATGCCGGACGCCGACTGGCAGTCGGTAATTGACGTGAACCTCACCGGCGTGTTCAACACGGCGCGGGCCGTCGCCCCACACCTGCGGAAGTCGACGGCTGGGCGCCTCGTGTTCGTGGGCTCGATCAACGGCCTGCGCGGCAAGTTCGGTCAGGCGAACTACGCGGCGGCCAAGGCCGGGCTGGTGGGGCTCGCCAGGACGCTGGCGCTCGAGCTGGCCCGCGATGGGGTGACGGTGAACGTGGTCGCTCCAGGGTTCATCGACACGCCGATGACCGAGAACCTGCCGGAGCCCCTGCGCGCCGCGACCGTCGCGCGGACCCCGCTCGGGCGGGTCGGGCGGCCGGAGGAAGTCGCCGCCGCGGTGCGCTTTCTGTGCTCCGGCGAATCGGGATTCATCACCGGCACGGTGCTGCCAGTGGACGGCGGGCAACTGCTCGACGGAGTGCAGGCGTGAGGCGGCCATGGGCGTGATCGCGGCGGTCGACGACGGGGTCGGGCGGCTCACCCTGAGCTTCCCACCGCTCAACATCCTCACGCGGGGCGCGCTGGCCGAGGTGCGCGGCGCACTCACCGGGCTCGCGGCCGAACCGCGCCTGCGCGTCTTGGTCCTCGGCGCCGAGGGCAAGCACTTCTCCGCCGGCGCCGACGTCGGCGAGCACCTGCCGCCGCACCACCTGACCCTGATCCCGGACTTCCTCGAGACCGTCGCGGCCCTCGACGCCTTCCCGCTCCCCGTGATCGCCGCGGTGCGGGGGAAATGTTTGGGCGGCGGGTTCGAGCTGGTGCAGCCCGCGGACTTGATCGTCGCCGGTGAAAGCGCCGCATTCGGCCAGCCGGAGATCGTGCTCGGCGTGTTCCCGCCCGCGGCCGCGGTGCTGCTCCCCGAGCGCCTGCCGCCCGGGCTCGCCGCGAAGGTGATCTACTCGGGCGACCCGATCTCGGCCGTCGAGGCGGAGCGCTGCGGGTTCGTGACGCGCCTCGCCCCGGACGATGCCGTGGACGACGTGGCGCTCGAGCTGGCGCAGCGCATCGCGCGCCACAGCTCGGTCGCCCTGCGGGCCGCGAAGCGCGCGCTGCGGGGCCCGGGCGCGGAAGCCCGCCCCGCGGCGCTGCGCCGGGCCGGACACGTCTATCTCCACGAGCTGATGGACACGCACGACGCCGTCGAAGGGCTGCGCGCGTTCACGGAGAAGCGCCAGCCCGTCTGGAGCCACACATGACCGCCGCCGCACCTGCCGCCGGGCTGGTGTTCCCGGAATGGCGCGACCAGCCGCTTGAGGAGATCCTGTACCGCTGCCGCGAGCTGGTGGAGGACGCCGCATTCCCCACCGTACGCCGCTGGCGCGACGGCGGCGGCAAGGTCCTCGGCCACTTCCAGGTCTACTTCCCCGAGGAGATCGCCCACGCCGCGGGGCTCCTGCCCTTCAAGGTGCGCGGCGCGCCGGTGGAGCCCACCCAGGCGGAGTCCCGCTTCGGCTCCTACCTCTGCTCGATCATCAAGACCTCGCTCGAGCTGGCCCTGTCCGGGCGCGTAGAGCTCGACGCGTTCGTGACGCACCCGATTTGCGACGCGGCGCGCAACCTGGCCGGGGTGTGGGGCCGCAACTTCCCGTACCCCTGCCGCATCCTCTATCTCCCGCAGAATCCGAACTCCGCCTTCGCGGCGCGCTATCTGCGCGATGAATACGCTCGGCTGCACCGCGTGTGCGAGGAGGTCGCCGGGCGGCCAATCACGGACGACGGCCTGCGCCGCTCGATCGCCGTGTTCAACGAGAACCGGGCCCTGCTGCGCCGTCTCAACGCACTGCGGCGCGAGCGGCCCTGGTTGGTTCCCGTGGACGAGGCGTACGTGCTCGTCGCGCTGGCGGGGCTGCTGCCCCGCGAGGAGCACAACGCCCTGCTGCAGACGGTGCTTCCCCTGCTCGAGCACCGCCACGCCCCGCGCCACGATAAGATTCGCGTGATCCTCGAGGGTGGCTTCTGCGAGCAGCCGCCGCTCGACCTGCTGCGCGCCATCGCCCGCTCCTGCTACGTGGTGGACGACGACTTGCTGATCGGCCTCCGGTGGCTCACCGCGGACGTACCGGTCGAGGGCGACCCGGTCCTCGCCTTGGCCGAGTCCTACATCGACCGCTCGGCGCACAGTCCGGTGCAGCACGACCTCCGCAAGCCCAAGGACAGGATGCTCTTCGAGCGGCTCGCGGGCGCCGACGCACAGGCGGTGATTCTCATGGCGGCGAAGATGTGCGAGCCGGGTCTGGAGGAGCTGGTGGTGCACACCCGCGCCCTCGACCAGCGCGGGGTGCGGTATTTCGTGAGCGAGTTCGAGGAGAACATGTCGAGCTTCGATCAGCTGGAGATCCAGCTCGAGACGTTCGTCGAGAACCTCCTGTTCGACTGAGGCGGCCATGGATCACGCGGCACACGAGACGACGATCGTCGGGCGGGGGAACGAGGCGGGCGCGCGGCTGTTCCGCGAATGGTTCCAAGGGCTCACCGCCGCGGCGGAGGAGGGCCGTGGGGCCGCCTATGTCTTCGTGATGGGGAGCCTGTGCGAGCTCCTCCGCGTGTTCGACTTCCCGGTTGTCTTCCCCGAGATCAATTCGCTCCAGGCCGCCGTACGACGCGTGGCCCACGAGTACTTGAACGAGGCGGAAAACTACGGCTATTCGCCGGACATCTGCGGGTACGTGAAGGCCGACGTGGCGACCCAACTGCGGGGTGGCACGCATCCGATGGGCAAGATCCCGAAGCCCGCGCTCGCCGTGTGCACCAACGCGTGCAACACCTACATCAAGTGGGGCGAGATCTGGGAGCGGATGTACGGGATGCCGATGTTCACGCTCGACATCCCGGGGTCCCGGGGCGCCGGTCTCGCCTCCCCCCGCGGCGGGGACGACTTCGAGCGCGACCGCCGGTACGTCCAGGCGCAGCTCGAGGAGCTGATCCCGCTGTGCGAGCGCGTGTCCGGGAAGACGTTCGACGTCGACAAGCTGCGCCAGCACATGGGCTGGGCCAACGAGCTGAACGCGGGGTGGCAGCGCACGCTGGAGCTGAACCGCAGCCGGCCGGCCGTGTTCAATGCGCTCTCCGACGGCACCATTTACCTCGGCGTCGCGAACGGATTCCGCGGTGCCCCCGAGGGGGCGGCGTTCTTCCGCGACCTCGTGGAGGAGATGGCCCACAAGGCCGAGCGCGGCATCGGGACGACGATCGACGAGCAGTGGCGGCTGATCTTCGTCGGCGTGCCCTGCTACCCGATCTTCCGCCGCTTCAGCGAGCTGTTCAGCGACTGGGGCGGAGTGTTCGTGAACTCGACCTACCTCTGGTTCGCCTCAGGCGGCGCCAACCTCGGGTTCCGCTACGACCTTGCCCGGCCGCTCGAGAGCCTGGCCGAAGGGGTGCTGCTCGGCGTGCGCGACGCGATGGACAGCATGTTCTTCCAGACGCAGGCGCTCGTCGGGATGATCGACGACTTCGCCGCGGACGGCGTCGTCTATCACCCGATCAAGAGCTGTCGCACCGTCTCGACGGGCCTCGCCGATTCACGGAGGGCGCTGATGGCCGTGCGGGATGTGCCGAGCCTGTTCGTCGAATCGGACATGATGGACCGGCGAGTCGTCTCGGAGGCACAGATGAAGAACCGCGTCGACGCGTTCTTCGAGGGTCTCGCGGCGCGCCACCATCAGGCGACCTCGCCGTAAGGGAGCGCACATGGCCTATGCGGCGGGTGTGGACGTCGGCTCCACGCAGACCAAGGCGGTGGTGATCAACGAGGCCCGGGAGATCGTGGGGCGGGCGCTCACCGACACCGGCGCCAACGTGACGCGGGCGGCCGAGACCACGTTCCAGGAAGCCCTGAAGAACGGCGGTATCCCCGAAGAGGAAGTCGAGTTCGTGGTCGGCACGGGATACGGCCGCTACAAGGTGACCTTCGGCAACACGCAGGTCACCGAGATCAGCTGCCACGCCCGCGGGGCGGTCCACATGTTTCCGCGAACGCGGACCGTGCTGGACATGGGCGGCCAGGACACCAAGGCGATCCGCGTCCAGCCGACCGGCGAGATCGTGGACTTCTGCATGAACGACAAGTGCGCCGCGGGCACCGGCCGGTTCCTGGGCGCGGCCGCGGTCGCCCTCGACCTGCCGCTGGCGGACCTCGGCCCCACCGCGCTCCGCGGCGAACGCGCGGTGAAGATCAGCACCACCTGCACCGTGTTCGCCGAGTCCGAGGTCTTGTCGTGGCTCGGCAAGGGGAAAAAGATCGAGGACATCCTGCTCGGCGTGCACGAGTCCATCGCCGCGCGCTCGATCGGCCTGCTGCGGCGGGTGGGGATCGAGGCGGAGGTCACCTTCACGGGCGGGGTGACGAACAACCAGGCGATGGTCGAGACCCTCAACAAGCGGCTCGGCCTCAGGGTGAACGTCGGCGACGAAGCGCACTTCATGGGGGCGCTGGGCGCGGCGCTGTTCGCGCTCGACCGCATCGTGGCCCGACGGGCACCGGCCCATGCCGAGGCGAAGGGAGGGGCCGCATGACGCGCACCGCGGGAATCGACATCGGCTCGACCTACACCAAGGCCGTCGTCGTGGCCGAGGACGGGTCAATGCTCGGCCGCGCGATGGAACCGACCGGGTTCAAGCTCGCGCAGGCGGCCGAACGGGCGTTGGCGCGGGCGCTGGAGGCCGCCGGCCTCGCGCGGGACGACGTGGCCTACACGGTGGCGACAGGGTTCGGCCGTCACCAGGCGGGGATCGGCGACGTCGCCGTCACCGACCTCACGGCCGCCGCGCGCGGGGCGACGCACTTCTTTCCGGGCACCCGGACCATCCTGGACGTCGGCGGGCAGACCATGAAGGCCAGCCGGCTCGGCGCCGACGCGAAGGTCCAGAGCTTCCGTTTGAACGACAAGTGCGCCGCGGGGACGGGGGCGTTCCTCGAGAAGACGGCGCGGTACATGGGGTACGGCACCGAGGAGATCGGCCCGCTGGTCGCCACGTCGAAGGCGCCGGTAACCATCTCCGGCGTCTGCGCCGTCTTCGCCGAGTCGGAGGTGATCAACCAGCTCTCCGAGGGCTCGGCCCCCGCCGACATCATGCACGGCGCCATCGTCTCCCTCGTGGACCGCTCGGTGCAGCTCATGAAGCGGGTGCGGATGGAGCCCGAGTTCACGCTCATCGGCGGGATCCT
>JACOVF010000035.1 GCA_016177465.1 Gemmatimonadota bacterium | reverse complement strand
GTCGGGAGAGGGTACCTCTCCCCCTGACCCCCTCTCCCAGTCGGGAGAGGGTACCTCTCCCCCTGACCCCCTCTCCCAGTCGGGAGAGGGTACCTCTCCCCCTGACCCCCTCTCCCGGTCGGGAGAGGGGGGACGAAGGGCAAGGTCGAGCGCGACGGACGTCGTGACGTCGGACCGCCGATAGGCGAGGCCCGCCTCGGTGACCACGACCGTACAAGGCACGAGCTCGCCGACGGGCGGGTCCGACGCGCCGAGGAGGAGCCAGCCTTCAGGGCTCAGGGCATCGAGCAACCGCCGCGCCACCCGGGCCACGGTGTCGGCGTCGAAGTAAATCAGGACGTTCCGGCAAAGGATGAGATCCATCCCCCAGATCCCGGTGGCCAGCGAGGGGTAGGTGTCGTCCGCGAGGTTCAAGTAGCCGAACTCGACCAGACCACGCACCGCGGGAGCCAGCTCGACCTGGTCGCCGACGTGTGTGAAGTGCCGCTGCACAATCTCCTCCGGGACGGCGCGCAGCGACCAGCGGCCGTAACGCCCCTGCCTGGCCTTTGTGAGCGCCAGCCGCGAGAGATCGGTGGCCACGATGGACGCGTCCCACTCGAGTCCGAGCTCGTGTAGGACGATGGCGAGTGTGTACGGCTCCTCGCCGCTCGCGCAACCGGCGCTCCAGAGGCGCAACGCCCGGCCGCCCGGCCGGTGCGTGCACAATGACGGCAGGAGGTGATCGCGGACCAGGGCGAACTGCTGGGGCTCGCGGAAGAAGTAAGTCTCCCCGACGGTGATCTCCCCGACCAGGTCGTCGAGCAACTCCGGCTCCGTGGCCACCCGGACGAGATAGACCTCCGGATCCCGTAGCCTCGCGCGCTGCATCGCTTTGACCACTGCGGCCTCGAATGCGGAGCGGCGAACCGCGCTGAACACGAGCCCCGTGAGCCGGCGGACCAGCGTCGCCGCCGCGTCCAGCGTCTCGGTCGAGAGTGGGCCGGGCGGGGTCATGGCGCGACCGGCGCCGACGCGTCGGCCAGCGCGGCATCCACCTGCTCGGCCTCGTCCAGCGCGAGGAACCGCGCGAGGTCGTGGATGACGAGGAGGCCGTCAGGGAGGGTCGCGATCCCTGCGACGTATTGTGCTCGGGGGACGATGCGCGCCGCGGAGGCGATCGCGTCCTCGGGGACACTGACCAGGTCCTGCGCGCGATCGACGCGCAGGGCGACCAGGCGCGGGCCGGCATGGGCGATCAGGAGATGCTGCTGGGGAGCGAGCGGCACGGGCGGCAAGCCGAACCGGTGCCGGATGTCGAGGACCGGCACGACGGTCCCGCGAACGTTGATCACGCCTTCCACGATCGGCGGGGCTTTGGGGAGCGGCGCAATCGCCACCGCGCGCACGACCTCCCGGAGTACTTGGGCCGGGAGGGCAAATTGACGGCGAGCGACTTCGAACGTCAGCAGCGGGACCGGGCGCCGCCCGGTGTCCCGGGGATCCGTCATGCGGCCGCCTGTCAGGGCTCTTGCGGCAAAGGTGATGGGACACCGGTGGCCGGCGCCATCGGCGGAAGGCCGACCCGCCCGTCGGCCACCGGCTGAGCCGCTATTCCGTCAGGCCATGCTGGAGAGCGTAGCGAATCAGGTCCGCGTTGGTACGCAGACGCATCTTGCGCAGAATGTTCGCCCGATGCGTGCTGACGGTTTTCGGGGAGCGCGTGAGCTCGGCCGCGACCTCGGTGACGGTCTTCCCGGCGCCCAACAGGCACATCACCTGGTATTCGCGCCGGGACAGCGCCTCGTGCGGCACGGGAGGGTCTCCGGCGGCGAGCGCCGCCGCCAGGCGCTGGGCGAGGGATGGGCTCACGTATTTCTCGCCCCGCGCCACCCGCTCGATCGCCCCGAGCAGCTCCTCCGGTGAGCGATCCTTTGTCAGATAGCCGGCCGCGCCGTCGCGCAGGCAGCGGACCGCATATTGGTCTTCGGGGTGCACGCTCAGGACGAGCACGCGCAGCGCGGGATAGTGGGCCTGCAGGTGGTGCAGGAGCTCCGGGAAGGGGGCGCCGGGCATGGTCACGTCCAACAGCAGAACGTCCGCGTCGATCGAGGCCAGCTTGGCGACCAGCTCGTCCCCATCGGCCGCCTCGCCCACCAACCGCAGCGACGGCTTGCCCGCCACGAATTGCCGCAAGCCGGCGCGGACCACGGGGTGGTCGTCGGCGACGAACACGCGGATCATGGTGCGCAGGGGATGCGGACCTGCACGAAGGTGCCGCCTCGCAGGGCGGGGCTGATGGCGACCTCTCCTCCCCAGACGAGCGCCCGTTCGCGCATGCCCAGCAGGCCGAGCGCGCGGGGATCCGCGATCTCGCCGTCGGTGATGCCCCGCCCGTCGTCGCGTACGTCCAGCACGAGCTCGCCCGACTCGAGGCGCAGCGACACCTGTACCGACTGGGCGCGGGCATGGCGAGCGACGTTCGTCAGGGCTTCCTGGAGTATGCGGTAGACGTCGGTGGCCCGGTGGGCGTCGAGTGGGATCCGTTCGGCCGGGAGGTCCAGGTCGCACCGGAGCCCCGAGCGCCGGGCGAACTCCTGCGTCTCCCACTCGATGGCGGCGAGCAGGCCCAGATCGTCGAGGATCGCCGGGCGGAGCTCCGTCACCAGGGTCCGCGCCTGCTCGATCGTGGCATTCACGAGCGCGAGCATCCCGCGGATCTTTTCCGCGAGCTCGGCCCGTTGGCGTGTCGGCAAGCGGTCTTGCAGCCAGGCGATGTCCAGCTTCAAGGCGGTGAGCGCCTGCCCGAGCACGTCGTGAATCTGCCGGGCGATCGAGGCGCGTTCCCGTTCCCGGGCGGATCGGACCCGGCCAGCCAGCTCGCGGAGCTGGGCGCGAGACTCTCGGAGGGCCGTTTCCGCTTCGGCGCGCTCGGTGACGTCTTCGGTATGGACGACGACCGTATCCGGCGGCACGAAGCCGTAGGTGACCGCCAGATCGCGGGTCTCACCGGTCGAGCGGAAGCGGTAGCGCATCTGGCGTTTCACCGTGGCCCGCTCGGCATGGCACCGCGCCACGTCGCGCGCGATGTCCGGCGCGTAATCCCCGTACATCGCCGTCAGCGTGGATCCCACGGACCGAGCCACACCGCCGTGCGTGATCGTCTCGGCAGCATCGTTGTAGTCCGCCAGCACGAAATCGTCCCCCGCCTTCTTCCAGACATACGTGGGTACCGGGATGCCCTTGAAGACGGCCCGCTGCCGCTCCTCGCTCTCCCGGAGTTCCTGGTCCGCTCGCTTGCGCTCGGCGTGTTTTCTCACCGGCATTGGTCGTATGGAAGATACCTGCGTTACGGGGTTCTGTGAGACCGCCGTTGCCAGCATATGGCTACTGCGCCGCCTGCCGGTTAGACAATGAGAAACTGTCTGAGGGCGGTGTAGGACAACCCTTACACGGGTTCGTCATGCGCCGGATGCGCGCCACCCCCCGACGTTGGGTGAACGGCCTTACCGGATCGACACCAGCCGCCACCCGGCCAAGCCACGTTCGAGTGTGGCGCTGAGCGACACCACCTGCCGCTCCCTGCGGCCGGTGTTGATATCCTCGTAGTCGTAGCTACCGTCCACGGTCGCATCGGCCCGGTTCCCGGACTGGTCGAACGCCGCCACCTGCAGGCGCACCCGCAGGTTTCTGGCCTTGAGGAAGAAGGCGCCCCATTCCTGAGCCTGCTGCACGGTCATCCCAGGGTAGACACGCCGCACGCGCGACAGGTCCCGCGATTCGAGCGCCGCGGCGTAATTCGTGATCACGCCCTCGACTTCCCGTCGCGGGTCGGTGCTCGGTGCCGCCCGGCGCTCGCGCGGGCGCCCCCGTGCGGCACTCGCCGCGGTGTTCCACTCGCTAATCCCCGCCTGGAGATGAGCCAGCGCCTCGCCGAACCGGCCCACGTTCGCCAGCCCCTCGGCCTGTTGCGCTTCCGCGTCCCCGGCGGCCAACTCGGCGGGCGTTGCCCCCACCGCTGCCGCGCGCAGACGGCGCGTGAGACCCTGCACCTGGAGTGCGCGGAACTGCGACTCCAGGCGCTGCGTCTCGAGCGACGGCAACGACGGCTTCGCCGGCGTGACCGCGGTCGTCGCCGTCTCGCGGCGTAGCGGCGCGCCCGGCGCTGTCTCGGTTTGCACACGCGCGACGGGAGCGGTCGCGATCGACTCGGGGGGGGGGGGAGCGGCCACGGACGCTGCGGCCGTTTCCGGCGGGGCGGTGGGCGGCGGGGCCGACGCCATCTCACGCGCCGGTCGCGACGCGAGCCACCACCCCGCGGCGGCGGCGGCGGCG
>JACOVF010000030.1 GCA_016177465.1 Gemmatimonadota bacterium | reverse complement strand
GTGTTCGATGGCACGGTGGACTTCAACGCCGTGGCCAATGAGGCGGCCAAGGCCGAAGGGATCGAGCTCCAGGAGGATATCCACCTCAAGGCCGATGCGGCGCCGATCGAGGGCCTTGCCCGCACGCAGTACGAGGGCAGCGGGATGTTCAAGCTGAAGGCGTCGGAAGAGCAGGCGCCGCCGCCGCCGGCGCCCGAGCTGGAGGAGGCGCCTCCTTCGGTCGACCTGCCGCTGATCATGCCGGAGGACCTTGAGGCGCCGGTGGCGCGAAAGACATCGTTGCCGAAACCCCCGCCGCCCGCACCAGAGCCAGTACGCGTTTCCGCGCCGCCTGCGGCCGTGGCGCTCTCCGACGACGACGGAGCGGCTGACACCACGGCGCTGTCCCAGGCGGAGCCCGTGGTCACCGAGACGATGGCCGAGCTGTACCTCAAGCAGGGGCACCAGGAGGACGCGCTCCGGGTCTACGAGGCGCTGCTGACTCAGCGGCCCGGCGACGCGCGGTTGCAGGCGAAAGTAGACGAGCTCTCGGGTCGCGCGGCCCCTGTTGCGTCGGTCCCCGTCGTGGGAGCGGCCCCTGCGGCCGCCGCCGCTCCCGCGCGACGGCAACTGGCCAGGGCCGCGAGCGGGCAATCGGCGCCCGAGTTCCTCCGCCGCGTGCTGCGTGGGGAGGCGGTGGCGGGGGCGCCCGCACCCCCGGTCGCCGCCGCCCAGGGCTCTGCACTCGAGAGCGCATTCGCGTCCGTCTCCGCGGAAGCCGCGCCGGAAGTCGAGCCGGCCGAACCGCCCGGCGCCCCAACCCAACCCGCCGACGACAACATCTCCCTCGACGCCGTGTTCGGGGATCAGGTCGGCCGCGCTTCGGGCGCGGAGCTGCCGTCCGCTCCGGCGCCGGCCGCCGGCCCCGGGGGAGGCACCGGCGGCTTTTCCTTCGACGATTTCTTCGGGGCGCAGCCATCCGCCGGCGGCCAGACCTCCCCGGCGCAGCAGAAGCCGCCGAGCTCAGGCCGCACCACGCGCCAGCCCGCGGACGACGAGGATCTCGATCAGTTCCAGTCGTGGCTCAAGGGCCTCAAGTCCTAGTGCACATCGCCGTCCTCAACGGCCCGAATCTGAATCTGCTGGGGGAGCGCGAGCCGGAGCTGTACGGCCGGGCAACGCTGGCGGAGATCGAAGCGGCGACGCGCGAGTGGGCGCGCGCCCTCGGGGTGCAGTGCAGCTGGACGCAGACGAACCACGAGGGCGAGCTGGTCGATGTGATCCAGGGGCTGCGGGGGAAGGCCGACGGCGCAGTGATCAACGCGGCGGCCTTCACCCATACGAGCCTGGCGGTGCGCGACGCGTTGCTCGCCGTGCGTCTCCCGTTCGTCGAGGTCCACCTCTCCAACATCTTCGCTCGCGAGCCGGAGCGACGCCGGTCGCTGCTCGCGGATCTCGCAGTCGGTGTGGTGACGGGGTTCGGCGCCGAGAGTTATCGGTTGGGACTCGAGGGCCTGGTCGGGTATCTCGCGTCCCGCCATGGCCGCTGACCGGCGCCACGAGCGGCAGGAGCGGCTGATTGGGCTGCTGGACGCCGAGGGGCTGGACGGGCTCCTCGTCACAGCGCGACCCAACATCCGGTACCTGACCGGCTTCAGCGGCTCGGCGGCACTCGTGGCGGTGACCCGCGCCGACTGCCTGCTCGTGACGGATTTCCGCTACGACGAGCAAGCCCGGGCTGAAGCCGGAGCGGTGGCACGGGTGGAGGTCGAGCGGACGAGCGTGTGGGATCGCTTCTTCAAGGAGCTCGCGAACCTCGGCCCCCTCACCGCGATCGGCTACGAGTCGCACGCACTCACGGTGAAAGAGGGCGAGCGGCTGGCGCAGGCGGCGCCCGGCCGCCCGTGGCGCTGGAACCCGACGGCGGAGCTGGTGGAGCGGCTGCGGGTCCGGAAGGATTCGGAGGAGATCGCGGCGATCCACGCCGCGGCGGCGCTGGCGGCGGAAGCGCTCCGCCGCACGCTGCCGCAGGTCCGGATCGGGCAGACGGAGCGCGAGATCGCCGGAACCCTGGAAGCCGAGCTGCGGCGGCTGGGGAGCGAGGACCATCCCTTTCCCACGATCGTCGCGTCCGGCCCCCGGAGCGCGCTACCCCACGCCCGCTCGAGCGCGCGCCGGGTGGCGGCCGGCGAGTGGCTGCTGCTAGACTTCGGGGCCGTGGTCGACGGCTACTGCGCCGATATCACGCGCACGGTGGTCGTGGGCGCGCGGGCGACCGAGCCGCAGCGCGTGCTCTACGAGTTGGTGCGCGCGGCGCAGCACCGGGCGCGCGAAGGGGTGCGCGCCGGGATGCCGGCTCGGGAAGCGGACGCCCTGGCGCGGGACCTGATCGAGGCCGAAGGCTTCGGCGACGTCTTCGGCCACTCGCTGGGCCACGGGCTGGGACTGGAGGTGCACGAAGCCCCCCGCGTCGCCAGGACCAACGCCGATCCACTGCCGCTCGACGCCGTGATCACGATCGAGCCGGGGATCTATTTGGCGGGGCAGGGCGGTGTGCGGATCGAGGACGACGTGCAGTTGTCGGACGCGGGCCCGGTGCTGCTGTCGGACGGCGCCACCGACCTTCTCGAACTGGTGTAGCCAAAGGACTTCGCGACCCGGATTGACGGTCGGCGCCGTCGGATACTCTATTTTGAGGCTTATGAAACTGGACATCATCGCGCAGCTGGTGCAGATGCTCAAGGACGCCCCGGAGCTTGGCGCGATCGAGGTCCGGCGCGGGCTGTTTGGGTTCTGGTCGTCGGTGCGAGTCTCCAAGGCGGGGCACGGGACCGGGGGGGGGGTGTCCGCCGGTGGGCAGCACTATGTGGTGAGCGCGCCGCCGCTGAGCCCCCCCCCCACGCCCGCGGTGGCCGCTGCGGCACCCGCCGGCAACCCGGCGTCCGCGGCCCCCGCGGTGGCGCCGGCTCCTGCGCTGGTGGAAATCAAGTCGCCGATGGTGGGGACGTTCTACAAGTCGCCCGAGCCCGGGGCCGAGCCCTACGTGAGGGTCGGCTCACGTGTCTCGTCGGGGCAGGTCGTCTGCATTATCGAAGCGATGAAGATCATGAACGAAATCGAGTCCGAAGTCTCGGGCGTGGTGAAGGAAGTGCTGGCGGACAACACCCAGCCCGTCGAGTTTGGACAGCCCCTCTTCCGAGTGGATCCCCATGGCTGAACCAGTTGCACCCCAGGCAACGGCCCCGCAGGGCGCCCTGCAGCCGTTCAACTTCAAGCAGGCCATTTCGCAGATGGTCCAGCGCAACGGCTCCGACCTGCTCCTCAAGGTGGGTCGGCCGGCGACGATCCGCGTCAACGGCGACCTGGTGGGGCTCGACATGCAGCCGCTGAAGCCCGAGGAGCTGAAATCACTGGCCGAGCAGATCATGACGCCGCGGCAGGTCAAGGAGTTCGCCGAGCACAAGGAGGCGGACTTCGCGATCGGCGTCCCGGGCGTGGGCCGGTTCCGGACCAACGTCTACCAGCAGCGCGGCACGGTGGCCTTTGCGTTCCGGGCGATTCCCTACGAGGTGAAGACGATCAAGGATCTCAACCTGCCGCCGGTGCTCGAGGAGATCGCCCTCAAGCCGCGCGGGCTGGTGCTGGTCACCGGCGTGACGGGTTCGGGCAAATCGACCGCCCTCGCGGCGATGATCAACCACGTCAATACGAACCGGCGGGTCAACATCATCACGATCGAGGACCCGATCGAGTTCCTGCACCGCGACCAGCTCTCCAACATCTCGCAGCGCGAGGTTGGGAACGACACGCTGTCGTTCAACTCGGCGCTGCGGCACGTGCTGCGCCAGGACCCCGACGTCATCCTGATCGGCGAGATCCGCGACATGGAGACGCTGGACACCGCCCTCAAGGCCGCCGACACCGGCCACATGGTGTTCTCGACGCTCCACACGACCGACACGACCCAGACGATCAATCGCGTGATCTCCTTCTTCCCGCCGCACCAGCACGACGAGATCCGTCACCTCCTCTCCACCGCGCTCCAGGCGGTGGTGTCGCTGCGCCTCGTGCCGCGCAAGGACGGGCGCGGCCGCATCCCAGGCTCCGAGGTGCTGATCAACACGGCGGCGGTGCAGGACAACATCCGCGACCTCTCGAAGCAGCTCAACATCCCGGACCTGATCGCTGAGGGCTCGGTGCAGTACGGGATGCAGTCGTTCGACCAGTCGCTGTTCCATTGGTTCCAGCAGGGTGTGATCAGCTACGAGAGCGCGCTGTTCTACGCCACGAACCCGAGCGAGTTCGCGCTCAAGGTCTCCGGCGTCGATTCCTCGGGGAGCAAGCTGGGCGGCGCCGCGCAGGCTCAGGGCGGCATCGACCTGACGCCCTGATGTTCGACAAGGTCCTCATCGCGAACCGCGGGGAGATCGCCCTGCGGGTGATCCGCGCGTGCAAAGAGCTGGGCCTCCAGACGGTCGCCGTCTACTCGGAGGCGGACCGCGAGAGCCTGCACGTGCGGTTCGCCGACGACGACGTCTGCATCGGGCGCGCCCCGGGCCGCGACAGCTACCTCAATATCCCGCGCATCATCGCCGCCGCCGAGATCACGGGCGCCGATGCCATCCATCCCGGATACGGTTTCCTCGCCGAGAACGCGGAATTCGCGGAGATCGTGCGCGCCTCCAACATCACCTTCATCGGCCCATCGCCCGGTCAGATTCGCCAGATGGGCGACAAAGCCACCGCGCGCAAGATCGCCCAGAAGATGAAGATCCCCACGGTGCCGGGGTCTTCCGGTCCGGTGGAATCGGTCGAGGAGGCGCTGAAGATCGCCGACAAGATCGGCTTCCCGGTGATCGTCAAGGCGGCGGCAGGCGGCGGCGGGAAGGGGATGCGGGTCGCGACCGACTCCGAGCAGTTTCAGCAAATGTTCACGCTGGCGAAGCAGGAGGCGCTGGCGGCGTTCGGCTCCGACGCGGTGTACCTCGAGAAGTACCTGGCGCGGCCGCGCCATGTCGAGATCCAGGTGATGGGGGATACTCACGGCCGCATCATGCACCTGTGCGAGCGCGACTGCTCGGTGCAGCGCCGCCACCAGAAGCTGATCGAGGAGGCGCCCAGTCCCGCCCTCGACCAGACCCTGCGCGAGGACATGGGGGAAGCGGCGGTCAAGGCCGCCCAGGCGATCGACTACGTCGGCGCCGGCACCGTCGAGTTCCTGTTGGACGAGGACGGGTCGTTCTACTTCATGGAAATGAACACCCGGATCCAGGTCGAGCACCCGGTCACCGAGATGTGCACGAACTTCGACCTCGTGAAGGAGCAGATCCGCGTCGCCGCGGGGGAGCCGCTCAATCTCCAGATCGTCGGGAACCGGCTGCGGGGGCACGCCATCGAGTGCCGCGTCAACGCGGAGGATCCGGCCCGCAACTTCCAGCCCGCGCCCGGGCTGATCACCGCCTACCATCCTCCCGGCGGCCCTGGGGTGCGGGTCGACACCCACATCTACGCCGGGTACACCGTGCCCTCCTTCTACGACTCCCTGCTTGCCAAGGTGATCGTGCACGGCAACACCCGGGCCGAGGCCCTGGCCCGTATGCGCCAGGCACTCGACTCGTTTATCATTGAAGGCGTGACCACAACGATCCCGTTCCTCAGCCGGGTCGTGTGCCACCCCGACTTCGTGGCCGGCAAGGTGGACACGAAGTTCCTCGAGCGCGAGCCGCAGCTCCTCCAAAACCCGGCATGAGAATCGACGTCTACTTCACCCCGCTCGGCCCCAAAGAAGGAGACCTTGCCGGCCGGGGGGTCGTCGTCATCGACATCCTCCGCGCTACCACCACCATCATCGCGGCGCTCGCCAACGGGGCGAAGGCGGTGATCCCCGCCGCCACGTCCGAAGAAGCGGTCCGCCTCACGGCCAACCTCGAAAAAGACGGCTTCCTTCTCGCCGGCGAGCGCAAGTGCCTCAAGATCGAGGGCTTCGCTCTCGGCAACTCGCCGCGGGAAATGACGCCCGAGGTGGTGGCGGGAAAGACCGTCTTCCTCGCCACGACGAACGGCACGCCCGCCCTCGTCGCCGCCCAAGGTGGCGACCCGGTGCTCGTGGGCGCGGCCGTGAACTTCGGCGCCCTCGCCGAACGCGCGGGTGCCGTCTTCCGGGAGCGCGGCGACCTCGCCGTCATCTGCGCCGGCCGGGAGAAACAGTTCGCGCTCGAGGACGCCTACGCCGCGGGGCGGCTCGTAAAGGTGGTGAAGAAGGGCATCCGCAAGATCGCGCTCAACGACGCGGCTGAGGTGGCGCTCGCCCTCACCGAGCGCTACGCCGGATGGGACGACGCCCTGAAGCGCTGCGCCGCCGCCCGGCAGCTGCAGGAGTTGGAACTGGGCGACGACGTCGCGTTCAGCGCCACTCCCGACCGCTTCAGCACCGTCCCCACCTATGCGGAGCGCCGGATCACATGAACCCGAAGGCCCGCCAGGAGCTGGTCGGCGTCGGCGCCTTCGTGGCCGGAGTCTTCCTTGGTCTCACCTTGCTCCCGTGGCGCATCACGGGCGGCGTGGGGGAGGGGGTCGGGTCGTTCCTCTGGGCGGCGTTCGGGGCGGGGGCCGTTGTCATCCCATTGATGGGACTCGGCTGGGCGCTCGCAGCCTTCGAGCGGCTTGGCCCTCTCTCCACACGACGCGCCGCGGCCCTGGGCGCTGGGCTTATCGTGCTGCTGCCGTACACGATCGGCATCCTGGGCGGCGCCGGCGACCTGGGATACTTCCCCCCGGACCACGCCACGTGGAGCGCCGGGCAGAAGCTGGTGGGCATCATCCCCGGGTGGATCGCGAGCAGCATGCACAACGCCGTGGGGACTGCGGGGGGCGTGCTGGTGGGGCTGTTCGCTCTATCGGCCCTCGGGATCGTCACGACCGGGTGGCATCCGCTTGTCGTCC
>JACOVF010000045.1 GCA_016177465.1 Gemmatimonadota bacterium | reverse complement strand
GGTGTGCAGCGTGGAGAGCACCAGGTGGCCCGTGAGCGCCGCCTTGATGGCGATGGACCCGGTCTCGAGGTCGCGGATCTCTCCCACCATGATGATATTGGGGTCCTGCCGCAGGAACGCCTTCAGCGCCGCCGCGAACGTCATCCCCACCTCGTTGCGGACGAGCACCTGGTTGATCCCCATCAGGTTGTACTCGACCGGGTCCTCGGCGGTCATGATGTTCACGTCGATGGTGTTGATCTTCGAGAGCGCCGAGTAGAGCGTCGTCGTCTTCCCCGACCCCGTCGGACCTGTCACCAGCACCATCCCGTACGGGTTCAGGATCGCCCGCATCAGGTCCTCTTCGGCCTTCGGCTCGAAGCCGAACTTCGCCAGATCGAGCGTCAGGTTCCCCTTGTCGAGGATCCGGAGCACAATCTTCTCGCCGAACAGCACCGGCAGGGTCGAGACGCGGAAGTCGATCACCCGGGCGCCCATCTTCAGCTTGATGCGGCCGTCCTGCGGCACGCGCCGCTCGGCGATGTTCAGCTGCGCCATAATCTTCACCCGGGAGGTGAGGGCGGCCCGCCACTTGATGGGCGGCTTCATCACCTCCTGCAAGACGCCATCGACCCGGTAGCGCACCCGCATCTCGTGCTCGAACGGCTCGATGTGGATGTCCGAGGCGCCGCGCGTCACCGCGTCGGTCAGGAGCCCGTTGATCAGCTTCACGACCGGCGCGTCTTCCGACAGATCCTGCGCCTTGACTTCCTCTTCCTCCTGCTCCTCGACGACCTCGAGGTCCTCTTCGGCCTCGACGCTCTTGAGCAAGGTCTGCAGCTGGGCGTCGGACTGCTGGTAGTGCCGGTCGATCGCGTTGCGGAGGGTGTACTCCCCCGCGATCACCGGAAAGACATCACAGCGGGTGATGAACTTGATGTCCTCGATCGCTGCGATGTTGTTCGGGTCGGCGAGCGCCACCGTGAGGGTGCGCCCCTCCCGCTTGAGCGGGAGGACGGTGTGCTTCACGGCGATGTCGGCGGGGAGGAGCTTCAGGATCTTCGGGTCGACTTCGAAGCGGGAGAGGTCCACGGCCGGCATCCGGTACTGCCGGGCCAGCATCTTCGTGATCTCGGTCTCCTCGATCAGACCGAGCTTGACCAGGGTGTAGCCCAGCCGCATCCCGGAGCTCTTTTGCTCCTGAAGGGCCTTCTTGAGCTGATCCTGGGTGATCAACCCTTCCCGAACGAGGATTTCCCCCAGCTTATCAGGGGTGGCCGCTGCGGTCGCCGTATGCAACTCGTTGGAATTGAAGAGTCTAAGTTATTTCGCGGCCGGGGGGTGTCAAGGCGCGAGCGGGGCCGCGCCGGAAAACGTAACGAACGGACGGATCGACTCCAGCAGGCGGGGGCCGATGCCGGGCACGGAGTCGAGGCGCGCCAGTCCGCCGAAGGGGCCATGCTCCGTGCGCCACGCCACGATGCGCTGGGCGAGCGCTGGGCCGACGCGGGGCAGCCGCGTGATCTCCGTCGCGTCGGCGCGGTCGAGGTCGATCCGCTCCCCCGGCTGGAGCGGGCGCGCGAGGCGCGCCGCCGTCCGCGCGGCTTCGCGCAGCGCGCCGCGGCGGGTGTCGGCGGCCGGGGAGAGCCGCACGTCGCCCGGAGCCGCGCCGGGACGCGGCGTGCAGGCGTAGCGGACGCCCGCCCCGGCGAGGGCAAGCAGGGCGAGGAGCAGGGCGGCGCGACGGTCGTCCACGGAATCGTGAGTGGTGAGTGGTGAGTGGGCTCAGGACGAGGGCCGGCGACGCCAGGCGGGGGGATGGGCGTCAAGCAAGCCGCGCAGTGTGCGCATGACATCACCCAGCGGGCGCTCCAACTCTGCCACTACCGCGCCATCGAGGTACCCGAGTTCTTCCGCTAAACGGGCGGCACACTCCGCTTCCGCCGCAGATCCGAACGCACGCCAGTAGTGCTGCCGTCGCAGGGGCAGTGTGTGGAGGGCATACCCTTCAACGATGTTGGCCTCGACGGAGAAGGCAGCGCGCTTGAGCTGCTCAAACAGGGACCGTGCGCCAGGATGGTTGGACGCATCGGCGGCGCGATGGGCAAGGACAGCGGCGGCGTGGGCATGCTGCCAGGCGCGGAGCGAGCGATAGCTGTTCACGAACCCCACTATGCAACGACAGATCGCTCGAGTGACATCCGTTTTTCGCAGGACATACCCTATTTCCGCATTACTCACTACTCACCACTCACCACTCACTGCCTTACCAGCGCCACCGCCACGTCCCCCACCACCTGCAGCGACGCCGCCGCGACCTTGTCGATCGTGTCTTCGGTGGTGTGCCAATACCGGTTGTCAGGACCACCGTAGTAGAAGTCTACGACGTCGATCGCGTGGATCCCCGCCTGCTGCAGCGCGACGTGGTCGTCGGTGATGGTGTACCCCACGCCCGGGATGAAATAGCGATCGTATCCGAGCTCGCTCGCCGTGCGCCACACGCGCTGTACCACTTCGGGCGCGAACGCGGCGGAGTTCCCCTCCTGGTAGATCTGGAGGTCCTTGTCCCCCACCATGTCGAACAGCACGGCGAAGAGCGGCGGGTAGCCCACGGGCTGGTGCGCCGCGAAGTAGCGCGAGCCCATCAGCGTTTCGGTCGAGTCGCTGAAATCGCCGTAATCCTCTCCGTCTACGAACAGCAGATCGACTCCCAGCACGGGAGACGAGGCCTGGAGCGCGTCCGCGACGCCGAGCAGCACCGCGACGCCGGAGGCGCCGTCGTTGGCCCCCGGCACGGGCATCCGCTGCGCCGCCAGGTTGGCGCTCTGGTCGGCGCGAGGGCGGGTATCCCAGTGGGCCAGGTAGAGCACGCGCTCGACGGCGTCGGACCGGAAGCGGGCGAGGAAATTGCGGAGACGCAGCCGCTCGCCGCGCCGCGTCTGCTGAGTCCACTCCTGCACGATCACGGTGTCGGCCCGGGCGCGCAGGGTCGCGAGCAGCCAGTCGCCGGCCTGCTCGTGCCCGGCCGTCCCGGGGATCCGCGGTCCGAACCCCAGCTGCCGCTCGACGTAGGTGAGGGCCGTCGCGCCGTCGAACTCACGCGCCCGACGCCGCGTGGCGCTGCAGGCGGCCAGCACGAGGCAGGCCAGGCCAAGGGCGAATCTCATCGTAGTTGTCCCACGGTCGTGGTGAGGCTGACGAAAGCAGTGATGACGAGCTGGGCGATCTTCCGGCTCGCCTGCCGTTCCTCGTTGACGAGGTACGCCATCTGGAGTCCCGCGCTCAAGTTGGGGGGAAACTCAGTGTCCATCGTCAGCTGGGCCTGGGTCTGGCGGCTGTCGACGTACGCCTTGCAGAGCGGCTGGCCCGCCGGCTGGAGGCAGGTGGTGTTGTCGCTCACCGAATAGCGGGCGGTCGTCCGGATGTTGGTCTTCAACCGCACGAGGCTGGCCGGGGGCTTGAACGCGAAGGAGAGGGTAGCGTTCTGCTGGCCGCGGACGCTGCGGAACCGGTTGGCCGCGGAGAGCTGCTCTGTGCGCTCGGACGACGCGTCGAAGGATGTGAGCACACCCCCCAGCCACGTGAGGGTCAGCGTGGGCGTGAGGGTGCGCGTGGCGGACTGCGTGATGGACGCCGCTCCGGCCCCCGTAAGCGCCGGCTGCTGGCTGCCGCTCTCGCTCTTGCGGTAGCTCAGCTGGGCCGTGAGGCTGGTGAGGGCCCGACCGGCGGGGTGGCCGCGGGCGGGGGTCCAGCTCCAATGCAAACCGCCCGACGGCCACTCCCGGCTCTGAGTGCGGATCGGGACCTGCTGGTCGCCGCGGAGCACCCAGGTCACGCCGCTGGTCCGCCGGTAGCTCGTGGTCAGCCGGACGCCCAGGAGCAGCCGCAGCGCCCCGCCGGCCTGGAGGCTGGTGTTCTCGGCCGCGGAGGCGGCGAGCACGCTGCCCTGGCGGCGGAACCCCTCGCGGCCGCCGAGCGCGAGCTGGTAACCGAAGGACGGCGTGAACGCCGACCGGTTGAAGCTCGAGTTGCGGGTGTGGCCGTACGACAGGTCCACGCTGGAGAGGCGCTCGAGCATGCCCACCGCGCGCGCGCTGTCACCGAACAGCTTCCCCCCGAGGCGGCGCGGGTCGAGCTGGGCGCCGACGTCGAGCCGTCGCGAGTTGGCAAAGGCGGCGGGGATCCGGAAGGCGCCGGCGGTGTCGCCGATCTCCCGCACCGGCTGCCGGCCGTTCGGATCCCGCGTGAAGGTGAAGGTCGACGTGACCGAGGCCCGCGGGCGCAGCCAGCCCGACGTCTGGGGGGTCAGCGTGACGAAGGTGTTCAGCGACCGCTGCGTTTCGATCCCCACGTCGAGCCCGAGCAGGGAGCGGCGCTCGAGCCGGACGAGGCGCCCCATGGTGGTGGTGTCCCCGTAGTCGCGCAGGTCGCGCAGCGACGTGAGGTCGAACCGCACCTGCAGCCCCCGGACGGGAACCAGGTCGAGGCTGCCGTTGTTGCGCCAGCTCTTGTTGCGCGACACTGCGGGGACGACGAGGGAGTCGGAGGGCCGGGTGACGGGCGCCTGGAAGCTGAACCGCGCGGCGTCCCCGCCGATGAGGCTCGAATTGAAGCGGACCCCGGCGGGGGTGAGCCGCAGGCGCAGCCCCGCCGCGCGCGCTGTCGTGGCCGACGGGACGAGCGTATAGGCAGCAGTGACGCTGTAGCTCGAGGACGTCGCCCGCGAGAAATCGCCGCGAGCGTCGCCCGTCGCGTACGAGCCCGACAGCGCGAGCGGGTCCACCAGCCAGTGCAGCAGCGGCGCGGACGAGCGCCGCACGCGCCGCAGGGAGAAGCCGTAGCTCGCCGCGGTGGACTGCGGCGTGCGCAGGCCCTGCAGGACGTCGGTGCGGACGTCCGTGCGGTTCCGGTAGAACGGCTCGCTCGACGTCGAGGCGTAGCGGACCGTCACCGGGGCCGAGATGCCCCAGTGATCGGGAACGAACCGCTCCAGCCGCACCGTCCCGGCGACGCTCGCCGCGTTGTCGGTGACGTAGCTCGGGTCCTCACCAAGCTGGCGGAAATCGCCGTCCCGGCGCGACACGCTGACGGCGAGGTCCGCCACGTTGGCGGCGGAGAGCGAGAGGTCTACCGCGCCGGCGAGGCCCACGTCCTGGACTACGTCGCTGAGGCGGATGTCGTCGACCCAGACCTCCGCCTGATCCACGAACACCCGGTCGTTCACCCGCAGGATCCCCGCGGCCATTTCCTGCACCTGGGCGAGGTTGGGGGGAGCGGTACCGGGGTGCCGCACGTGGACGATATAGGGCCCGTCGCACATCACGTACGCGGAGTCGAACGGCACGAGGGTGCTGTCGGGGCAGCCGGGGGAGACGCGGGCGGTGTCGCCGCGGAGGTACGCCAGCTCGATCTGCGCCCGGAGCACGAGCCAGCGGTCGAAATCGATCACGACCTCGGGCTCCCACGAGCTGGTGCGGGCCGGGGTATGATAGAGGTAGAAGTTGTCCTGGTCCTTCCCCGCCTTGAGGAAAAACTCGAGGTCGCCGTCCTCCCAGCCGGGGCCGCGACCCCGCGCCCACACCCGCAGCCTCTTGTAGCGGAGGAAGTTCTTGTCGCCCTCCGCGGTGAAGCGCAGGAACGCCTCCGCGCGGTGGCCCAACTGGAGGCCGCGGGCGAGGAGGCGCATTGAGCGCTCGTTGATCTGGGTCACGCCGAGCTGAAGGCCGGCGTCGCGGCGGTCGGCTTGGTCGAAGACGCCCGG
>JACOVF010000046.1 GCA_016177465.1 Gemmatimonadota bacterium | reverse complement strand
GCTATCGGCCACGGCGGGGGTCCATCCCCATGAGGCGAAGTCCTGGTCGGTGGCCGTCGAGCGGCGGCTCCGGGCGCTGCTGGCCGAGCCGCAGGTCGTGGCCGTGGGGGAGACGGGGCTCGACTACCACTACGACCACTCGCCGCGCGCCGCGCAGCGGGCCGCGTTCGAGGCGCAGCTGGCGCTGGCGGCCGAGCTGGGGAAACCGGTCGTGGTGCACGCGCGCGAGGCGGACGCGGACCTGGCGGCCATCCTGCGGGCGTGGGGCGGCACAGCGCCCGCGATCGTGCTGCATTCGTTCAGCTCGGGGTCCCAGGTCTTCGACGCCGGGATGGAGATCGTGGCATATTTCGGCCTCAGCGGGATGATCACCTTCAAGAACTGGAGCGCCGCCGTTCCCCTGACCGCCTATCCCCCCGACCGCCTGCTCGTCGAAACCGACGCCCCCTACCTCGCTCCCGTACCGCACCGCGGGCGACGCAACGAGCCCGCGTTCGTGCAGGCGGTTACCGTGCGGCTCGCGGCGATCCGTGCGGAGCCGGTCGCCGCCGTGGCGGCGCAGACGACGGCCAACGCGCGGCGCGTATTCGGCCCGCGGCTCAATGCAATCCTCTAACCATCCTGGACCATCGTGACCACCGCGGTGAAGGTTCCTTCCGACATCGAAATCGCCCAGGCGGCCAAGCTGCGGCCCATCCTCGACGTCGCGGCCGACCTGGGGCTCAGGGACGACGAGACCGAGCTGTACGGCAAGTACAAGGCGAAGATCGCGCTGGGGGCGCTGAGTCGGAGGACGTCCAAGGGCCGCCTCGTGCTCGTGACGGGGATCAACCCGACGCCCGCCGGGGAAGGAAAGTCCACCGTCACGGTCGGCGTGGCGCAGGCGCTCCGCCGGACGGGCAAGAACGCGATCCTCTGCCTTCGCGAGCCGTCGCTCGGGCCCGTGTTCGGGGTGAAGGGCGGGGCGGCGGGCGGCGGGTACGCCCAGGTGGTCCCGATGGAGGACATCAACCTCCACTTCACCGGGGACTTCCACGCCATCGCGAGCGCGCACAACCTGCTCTCGGCGATGCTCGATGCCCACTTGCACCACGGCAACGCGCTGCACCTGGATACGCGCCGCATCACCTGGCCGCGCACCATCGACATGAACGACCGCGCGCTGCGCCACATCATCGTGGGATTGGGCGGCCTGAACGGTGGCCCGGCGCGCGAGGAGCGGTTCGTCATCATCCCGGGGTCTGAAGTCATGGCGATCATGGCTCTCGCCTCGGACCTCCAGGACCTCGAGGCGCGCTGCGCGCGGATCATCGTGGGGCTGACGCGCGACAAGCACCCGGTCCGCGCGAGCGATCTCAAGGCCGCCGGGGCCATGACGCTCCTCCTGAAGGACGCGCTCCAGCCCAATCTCGTGCAGACCCTCGAGGGCGGCCCGGCGCTGGTGCACTGCGGGCCGTTCGGCAACATCGCGCACGGTTGCAACTCCGTGGTGGCAACACGACTCGCGCTCACCCTGAGCGATATCGTCCTCACCGAAGCCGGCTTCGGCGCGGATCTCGGCGCCGAGAAGTTCTTCGACATCAAGTGCCGCAAGGCGGGATTGAACCCCGAGGCCGCGATCGTCGTCGCGACGGTGCGGGCGCTGAAGATGCACGGCGGAGTGAAGAAGGACGCGCTCGGAGCGGCTGACCCCGCAGCGGTGCAGCGGGGCTGCGCCAACCTCACCCGCCACCTCCGCAACGTCAAGAAGTTCGGCGTCCCTTGCCTGGTCGCGCTGAACCGGTTTCTCACCGACACCGAGGCGGAGATCGGCGCCGTCCGCGCGGCCTGCGCCGTCGAAGGCGTCGAGGCGGTGCTGTGCGAGGTGTGGGAGAGGGGTGGCGAGGGCGGGATCGCCGTGGCCGAGGCGCTGCTCAAGCTGCTCGACCAGAAGCAGGGCGCCTTCACGCCGCTCTACGACGAGAAGCAGCCGATCAAGGAAAAGATCGAGACGATCGCGAAGGAGATCTACGGCGCGGCCGGCGTCGCCTTCGGCACCGCGGCCGAGCGGGCGCTCGAGCAGCTGCCCAAGATGGGGCTGGGTGAGACGCCGGTCTGCATGGCCAAGACCCAGTATTCCTTCTCCGACGACGCGACCAGGCTCGGCGCGCCATCGGGGTTCACGCTGCAGGTGCGCGACATTCTCCCCTCGGCCGGCGCCGGGTTCGTCGTAGCGCTCGCCGGGGACATTATGACCATGCCGGGCCTGTCCAAGACGCCCTCCGCCGAAAAGATGCGCGTCCACCCCGACGGCACCATTGAGGGACTGTTCTGATGCGCAAGACCAAAGGCCTGGGCGTCGTCGCGACCGACGGCGCCCCCAAGGCGATCGGCCCGTACAGCCAGGCGATCGTGTCCGACGGGCTCGTGTTCACGGCGGGCCAGGTGGCGCTCGACCCGCAAACGATGGAGCTGGTGGGGAGGACCGCGGCGGAGCAGACCGAGCAGGTACTGCGGAACCTCAAGGCCGTGCTCGAGGCCGCGGACACGAGCCTCGACAACGTCGTGAAGACCACCGTCTATCTGGCCGATATGGCCGACTTCGCGGCGATGAACGAGGTATACGCGAAGCACTTCAGCACGCACAAGCCGGCGCGCTCCACGATCCAGGCCGCAGGGCTGCCCAAGGGCGCGCGGGTGGAGATCGACGTCATTGCGCTGAAGGGGTAAGGCCCCGGGACGGCCGTGGCGTCAAGAGAGCCTCCGCGGTCAACGCGCGGAGGAGGCGCTCGGCGATCACCCGGTGGCCGGTGGCGTTGGGATGCCGATCCCACGGGGCGACCTGGAGCGATTGCGGCTCGTAGCCGTCGTACACGTCGGATAGATCGAGCACGTGGAATCCGGCGGCCCGCGCCAGCGTCATCGATTCCTCCACTTTCTCCCGGAACAGCGCATCGCCCGGCATCGGCAGGTTGATCCAGACGACCGGGACCTCGTGCCGCCGGCAGACCTCCGCGATGCGCTGGTAGACCCAGGCGAGCATCTCCACTCCATGCGCGCCAAGCGCCCGCTCGGCGGCGGCGATCGTCGTCGTCGAGTCGATGCCGGCGGCTGCGACCTTCGACCGCAAGAAGTCGTACGGGATGGCCACGCCGTCGCGTGCCATGTTCGTCAAGTGCTCCACGAGGATGCTGGCCTCGCGCGGATGCACCACCAGATAGATCGCGTGCGGCTGGAACGGCAGCACCCGTGGCTCGAGAATGAGAAGCTGCTGCGCGACACTGTAAGCGGCGACGCCGAAGTTCAAGATTTCGTAGCGCCGACCGGGCTCCACCGCCGCCGGCGCGCGATTGAGTTTATCCTCCAAGAGCCACTCGAAGGTTTCGCCGTCGCCGACCCCCGCGCCCATGACGTAAGAGGAGCCGAGGAGCGCCACCCGGTAGGTGTTGGGTGGCGGGAGTCGGTCGTAGTCACGATCGCGCATGCCCCACCGATTGGTCCGGAACGGCGCCCCCTGATAGAGGATCGCCGCGAGCGGTCGGATCTCGGTGAACAAGAAGTCGCCGGTCCGGCGCGCCGCGCCGGTTTCCCAGAGAAACGGCCACTCCGGCGGTCTGCCGACGTACACCTCCCACAGCTGCGAGTTGAAGCGGTTGGCCCGGATCAGGTCCTCGTAGTAGCCGCGGCGCAGGAGCGCCGCGTCCTGGCGGTTCAGCTCGGCGACTCGGAGGTCGCGAAGCACTTCCTGGGCGCGCAGGCTGAACCGTGCCGTGACGACGGGCTGCGCGGCGAGATAGAGCGCTAGGCTGGCCGTGGCCGTCAGGACCGCGCTCCGCCAGAACGGCTGGGCACGGAGCGCGGCGCCCCACCCGGCCGCCCCGAGTTGAATCGCGCCTGCAAGCGCCAGCACGGCGACGCCCCCTGCCAGAGCGACGACGCCGACCTCGGGGAGCCCGACGTCGGCGCCCTCCCACAGCGCGAACCAGTCTCGGACGGTCGGGCTCGTCCACAGCGACCAGAGCACGCACACCGTGGCGAATGTCCCCACGGTCCGGGCCGCCAAGCCGAGGCTGGCGCGCGCGGTCCAGCGCTGCTTGCCAAGCGCCCGGGCGCGGCCATGCTTCGCCTCGGCCAACACGTTGATGATCAGGAGCGTGGCGAGGGTCGCCCAGAACAAGACGTCGGTCCACGACCACAGCACTTCGCCGAGCAGCCAGAACCACTGGTAGGAGTGGAGGGCCCAGGTCGCCGCGAAGACGATGGCGGTCGCGAGCACGAGCGCCCGCGTTTCGCCCCAGCGCCGGACCTTGAAGTAGGTCGGGTAGTGGAAGACCTTCATCATGAAGTCCTTCCAGTAGATGTTGATGCGGCGCCAGAAATCGGTGAAGCTCGATGCGAGGAAGAAGAACCGGAACGTCTCCGGCAGGCGGAAGCCGAACAGGTGCAGCATGCCGGCGATCATGTGGAACTGGCCCGAGACGCGCAGGTAGAGCAGAAAGTTCGCGACTAGGTAGCGCGTGAGGTCGGTGCCGCTCCGGACCTCGGCTGGTGAGAGCGTCAGGTACTGATAGACGAACCGGTAGCCGAGGAGATGCACCGTGCCGAGGAGCATCCAGCGAAGGCCGCGCTGGTAAATGCGATACGCATCCTCGTCATAATACGTGCGCCGGAACGTGGCGTAGTCCACCACCGGAAAGAGGGGAAAGGCCACGTTCGGGAGCAGGAAGAAATACGACAACGTCCGCCAGATGTTGACGCGTTCGGTGCTGTGCCGGAGATCGTACAGGTAGACGATCAGCCGGAACATGAACATCGAGGCGAGGATGGGCCACACGGCCGAAGGCCAAGGAGCCGGGAGCCAGTCGGCCCGCATGAGCGCCAGCACGACGCCCGCGCCGACGAGCAGCGCGACGCGCGTCGCGAAGCGCACAGGGAGGTGGCAGAGAGCGACCAGCACGACGCCGGTCCCGATGAGCGCGGCGCCATTTGCCCACCCGAAGACGACCCCGAGCGCCGTGAACGACAGGGCCAGGAAAAAGGGGAGGCGGGCGCCGCTGGGCAGCCAGTGATGCACCAGGAATCCGGCCACGGCGAGCGGCACGACGCGTTCGTGAAACGCCTGGCTCTCGATCCGGAGGTCGCGCAGCACAAGCGCCAGGAGGCTGACGAGGACGGCGACCCCAGTGAAGCGGGCGAGCCCGGCGCGCCCCTCCACCCGGAGAGCGCCGACGGCCAGCAGGATTCCACCTGCGGCCGCGAGACTCACCTGACTCCGCCCGAACCCCGGAGCGGTGTGGAGCAGCAGATCGACCGTGAGTGCGATGGCCAGCGCTCCCGCCCCGGCCACCGCGAGGAACCGCGCCGCCGGCGCGGGGCCCGGATCGCGCAGCTCAGAGAGCACGTGGATTGGTGCTGGCATGGTGGCTGGGATCCCGCTCCGGTGCCGCGGGGAGTGCAACAATGGTGCCACGCGGCTATGCTTCGGGCGGCGCGAACTCACCGCGGGGGCGGATCGGGCCTGGTGGCCTGACTGGTCTTCAAAACCAGCTGGGGCGCGCACGCGCCTCGGTAGGTTCGATTCCTACACGCTCCCGCCAGCGTGCCGATTCGCAACCGGTTGCGGACTAGGCACTATGCCACGCTTCACAGAAGTCCCGGATCAGCTGACCGTGTTGCTGGGCAATCGGAGCTCGCTGTCCGGCTGATCTACCTCCTCGAAACGCCAACGCCCACCGTCAACCGGCGGCATCTGTCCCGGGCTTGCTGCGGCCCGCAGGAAGGCGCAGGTTGAAGTGGGTCCGTGCCGGCCGCACAGTGCTGTCGCTGCAGGAGTCGGCCGGCCACCGTCACTACCCGCGAGGTTCCAGCGCTACCGCACGGGGCATGACTTTCCTGCCGAGGGTTCTACCATGGCCGGCCTATTCGGAAAGGCGCAAGACGCCAAAGCTCAAGAGCTGCCTGTCGAACTCCGCGCCCTCGTCTCCCAGATGGGACAAGAGCGGGCGGCGTTTGAAACGCTGGTCGCTCGCGGCCGAGAATCCGCACAAGACATCAACCGGGTCGCTCAGTCGACCGCGGAGGTGCAAAAGACGTTAGTCGAACTGCAGACGCGGATGGAGGCGTTGCATACCCGCATCGAAGCGGTGCAGCGGCTGGTCCCCGTGATGGCGACGCTGGACGAGCAGACCCAAGCGTTCACCGGCGCCCAGCGTCGCATCGAAGCGCAGGCGACCCGAACGGGGGAGGACGTCAAGCG
>JACOVF010000038.1 GCA_016177465.1 Gemmatimonadota bacterium | reverse complement strand
GGCCGCTGTATGAGCCGCCGGGCGGGATGGCAAGCCACGGGATCGCTTCGGTGCGCTTGCTGCTCAGGCGGCTCGCGCTGACGCCGGCGCTCGGCCGAAGAAAAGTGTTCATTATTGGGGATGCGGAGCGACTCGTTCCCCAGCAAGGCGCCGAGGCCGCTGCCAATGCCCTCCTGAAGGCACTCGAAGAGCCCCCAGCCGACACCACTTTCGTCCTTACTACCTCCGACTCCGATGCCCTGCTCCCTACCATCCTCTCTCGCGTCGTGCGAGTCCGGGTGACCCGGGTTACGGACAGTGTCGTGACATCTTTCGCACAGAACGAGGTAAAACCGCCCCTCTCTGGCCCAGAATTGACCAGATCGGTGGGCTATGCGGAGGGGTGCATTGGCAGGGTCCTTGCCACGGGGGAGGGGGGACGGGGATCGAGGGACGAGGGAGAAGCGTTCATGAAGACGGCTAGCGGTAACCCAGTGAGCCGGTACGCATTCGCGCTTGCCCAGGCCCCGTACCAGGCCCGGGGCGGGTTTACGGACATGCTGGACGGCCTGCTCGCGCGCCTGCGGGAGGAAGCGCGGGCGGGCGGCGACTCGGGCAAGGTGGTCGCGGCGATCGCTCTGGTGCTCGAGGCGCGCGGAATGGCGCAGGGAAACGTGAACCCTCAACTGCTCGCGGCCGTACTGGCTGATGACCTGGCGGTGAGAAAGGGCTAATGGCGCTCTCACACCTTGATCAGGGCCGGGCTCGGATGGTGGACGTAGGCGGGAAACCCGTCACCGTGCGCACCGCGGTGGCGGAAGGGGCGGTGCGGATGTCGGCCGAGGCGTTCCGTCTGGTGGCGGAACAGGCCGTCGCCAAGGGGGACGTGCTGACGGTCAGCGAGGTCGCGGGCACGCTCGCCGCCAAGCGAACGGCGGAGCTGATCCCGCTGTGTCACCCGGTGGGGCTGGATCAGGTGGAGGTCGAGGCGACGCTGGACGAGGTGCTCCCCGGCGTGCGCGTCCGCGCGGCAGCGAAGGCGGTGGGACGGACCGGGGTGGAGATGGAGGCGCTGACGGCCGTGTCGGTGGCTTGCCTGACCGTGTACGACATGGTCAAGGCCGCCGACCGGGGAATGGTCATTCAGAACGTGCGCTTGGTCGAGAAGACGGGCGGAACTCGGGGGGATTGGAGCCGCACGGACCCCGAGCGTTCTTGACTGCTGGTTGACGCCGGCCGCCAGCTTTCGGCCGGTGAGCAGCCGTACCCGACAAGAGAGGGCTATGCATACGAAGACACAGCGTTTGATGTGGCAGGGAGGGCTGATTCTCGCCGGGGCCCTGATCGTCAGCAGCATCGGCGGTTGGGCCCGCGGCGCAACCGCCGACGACCAGCCTGCGCCCGTGACGGCGCCGGCACTGCTCGGCGAGCTGCGCGCCCTCCGGCAGGCGCTGGATGCGAAGCAGGGCGAGCTGGAAGTCGCCCGGCTGCAGCTCGAGCGCGCCAACGCCATCATCGATTACTCGGCCCAATACAAGATCACGGCCGACCTCGCCGCGGCGATCTACGACGTGGCGCTCTCCGAGCAGCTCAATCCCAGCCTCGCCTTCCCGCTCGTGAAAGTCGAGTCGCGGTTCGATCCGCGGGCCACGAGCCGCGCGGGCGCAGTGGGGCTCACCCAGATCCTCCCCAGCACGGCGCGGCTGTACGAGCCGGGGCTTACCCTGGAGCAGCTCTACGACCGCGAGACCAACCTGCGCCTCGGGTTCCGCTACCTGCGGGACCTGCTCGAGCGCTACGACGCGAACCTGGAACGCGCGCTGCTCGCCTATAACCGGGGGCCCGGCAAGGTCGAGGAACTGCTGGGGGCCGGGAAGGATCCGCGGAATGGATATTCCGCGAACGTCCTGAGAGGGTACAGACAGTAGACGGGAGCCCTCAGGGCAGTTCCCAGACGCGAAGCGAACAGTGGTTCCAAGACACGAGAGGCCAGGGGGCACTGTTCGCTTGGCGTTTGCGCAACTCTACTGGCGACTCCCGGACTGGTCTCTGACGGGGATCCTCAGGAGTTCGCCGGGGTGGATGATCGATCCCATCGTCAGCCCGTTTTGATTGAGCAGCGCCGACAGCGTGACCCCGAAAGCCCGCGCGATCGTCGACGGGGTGTCTCCCGCCCGAACCCTGTAGGTCCGGTCCGTCGTCCCCACCCCACTCACCCGCCGCACCCGCGGCTCGGGCGCCACGCTCCACGCTGAGGCCGGAACCACCCGCCCGCTCATCGGAATGATGATTCGCTGGCCGATGCGGAGCGCGCGCGGCCGCAGGTGGGGGTTCGACGCCTGGATCATGCCCGTGGACACGCGGTAGCGGCGGGCGATCTCGGACAGCGTCTCGCCCCGCGTCACGTAATGGTCGACGAAGGTCACCCGCTGGGTCACCGGAAGGACCGCGTAGCGTACCGCGGCCGTTTCGCCCCGGCCGCGCGGCACCCGCACGGTCACCGCGTGGTCCGGCGGCGTCACGCCCCGCACGAACTGCGGATTCAGCTCGAGGATGGCGGCTACGGTGGTGTCGCACAGCCGAGCGATCACGTCGAGCCCGGTGGCGTCGGGAACGCTGATCTCGTCGAAGAGGAGCGGCGACAACCGCACGACGTCGGTAAAGCCATAGCGCTCGGGCTGCTTCGCGATCAGCGAGGCGGCGATCAGCTTGGGGACGTAGTCCCGGGTCTCCCGCCGCAGGTAACTCCCGTCGGCCAGCTGGAAGAACGTGTTGTCGGTCAGGGATTCCGCCTCGCCCGGCAGCTGGTTGATCCCCCGCTCAACCCGCCCCGCTCCCGCGTTGTAGGCCGCGGCGGCCAGGTAGACACTGCCGAGCCGATTCACCAGGTCGGTGAGGTGGGCGACGGCCGCGTCGGTGGCCTTGTAGGGGTCCCGCCGCTCGTCCACCCAGGGATCGATGGTGAGCCCGTACACCCGGCCGGTCGAGGCGATGAACTGCCACATCCCGACCGCTTTCGCCCGGCTCACGGCCGTGTTCGACAGGCCGCTCTCGATCAGCGTGAGGTAGACCAGGTCCTCGGGGAGCCCCTTCGCGCGCAGCCGCGCCCGGATCATCCCCTCGTAGCGCCCCAGGCGCGACAGCCAGATCTCGAAGCGGTCGCGGGCGTCCACTTGGAAGAACCGCAGGTATTCGAGGACGCGCCGGTTGGCCGCGAACGACGTGACGTCGATGTCGAACGTCGCTCTCGCAGCGCCGCCGGCCGACCCTCCGGCGGCCGCCGCGGCCGCCTCGAGTAGGGCACGTCCCTCCTGGCCGAAGAGACGCTCCGCCTCTTGCTCCACCTCCTCCGCCGCCACCACCGGGAGGGGAGTGAGATAGTTGGCGAGAGTAGTTGTGTCGGGCGCGACGGCGATCAGCGCGGGTGCTTGTGCCGGTGCCGGTGCCGGCGCGGGCGCTGCCTCTCGGGCCCCGCCGCCCGAGGCGCACGACGCGACCGCCCCGAGCAGGGGGCCGGCCACGAGCCATCGCGCCCATCGTCCAGTCGTCATGGCAGTCGTCATCGCGTCGCGAAATAGTTTCCGAGAAGACGGTTCGTCGCGTTCAGCACCGCCAGGGCCGCCCCGCGGGGCGGATCGACGTCGGTCAGAAACGATCCCACCAGCCGCCTCGCCTGCGCCTCTTCGCGGGCGGAGAGTGACACGATCAGTACCGTGGCGTCGAAGGCCTTCACGGCCTTCACGCCCAGTAGCTCGAAGCTCACCCGCGGGTCGGTGACCCGTTCCAGCGCGTGCACCGCCGCCGTCGCCGCACAGCGCAACTCGCCCGCCTGGGAGGTCATCCCTTCCGACTCCCCCACATATTGGCGGCCGTCTCTGTATGACAGCACAACTCGTGCCCGGCAGCGACCGTTCGCCAGGCGCTGGAACCCGAACTCCTGGAACCGGAGCCGCTCGGCCGACGTGGGCACGCTTTCGAACCGGGCCGTCACCGGCGGTCCTCAGTCGAACCGGACTTCGATCTGCTGGCGCGCCGCGACGTCGTGTGGCGCCTCGACGACATCGACTTCGAGCCGTGGTCGGCCCTGGGGGTCCCGCTCCGATGCGATGACAAGGATCAGGCCGCTCTCGAACTCGACTTTCAGGTGCCGGATGTCCGACCGTACGGTCACATCGCGGATCGTTTCGCCACGGAGCCGCGCCACCGCCCCGACGATCCGCCGCAGGTCCTGAAGGTCGACCGTGCTCACGCGAGCCGTTCGGCCAGGAGTTGGGCTATGGCGGCGTCGGGAATCCGCTCCGCCTGGATGAACAGCGACGACTTCGACGTGGCCACAAGCGGGTATGGCGTCCAGAACGACCGCTTCCGGGGCTGCTCCGAGGCGGCCCGGAAGGCGAGCACCAGCTGCCACGCCCCCGTGTTCGCCCGCCGCTCAGCCACCACGTCCACGTGCCAAACCTGCTCGCCGTGGGCGATTACGCGCCATGGCATGGATCACCTCGCCCGGTAGGCCGGGAGCACAAGGGGCCCCAATATGGGGCTAAACCCAAGTCTGGTCAAGGTTTGAGGAGACCGAGCGCCCTGGCGTCGCGGGCGGTATCGACGTCCCGGAGTGGCCTCAGGATCCGATGGGTGAGGCCCAGCGCCTCTGCCCGGGCGCGGGTCTGCACGGCGACGACCGCGGTGGTCCAGGGGATGTCGCGGAACAAGGCGGGCTGGGGCGCCCGCAGGCCCAGCAGGTAGTAGCCGCCGTCGAGCGTGGGCCCCAGTACGACGTCGAAGGTCGCGAGCGCCGTGAACGACTCGGTAACCAACCTGCGGTCGATGCCGGGGCAGTCGGTGCCGACGAGCACGACGCGCTCAGCGCGTTCGGCGAAGTGGCGGGCGAAGGCGTGGGCAAGCCGGGTGCCGAGGTGGCCGCTGGCCTGGGGGCGGAACTCGACGTGCCCGAGCCCGTTGAGCCATTCCCGGATGAACGGGCCTTCGTGAGCGGGGGCGAACCAGACCGTCGTGCGGTACCCCGACCCAGCCGCCGCTTCGACCACCCGCCGCCCGATTTGCCAATACACTTCCGCCGCCGTCGAGGCCCCGACCTCTTCGGCGAGGCGGAGCTTCACCCGGCCGGGGATCGGGGCGTTCGCGAAGATGCCGAGGGCGCGCACGCCCCGTCAGTCACCGCGCGTGACGAGCGCCCGGAACCGCGCAGCCAGGTCCCTGGTGACTCGGCCCGCCGTGCCGGCGCCGATCACCCGGCCGTCGAGCTTCGTCACGGCGACCACCTCGGCGGCGGTCCCGGTCAGGAACGCTTCGTCCGCGGTGTAGAGGTCGTAGCGGTTCAGCGGGATCTCCTCCACGCCGTAGTTCGCCTCGCGCGCCAGGTCAATCACGGCGTCGCGGGTAATGCCCCGGAGGATCCCGGCGTAGGCGGGCGGCGTTTGGAGGGTGCCGTTCTTCACGACGAACAGGTTCATCCCGCTCGCCTCGGCCACGAAGCCGAAGGCGTCGAGCATGATCACCTCGTCCACGCCGGCGGCGATCCCTTCGACTTTGGCCAGGATGTGCGCCAGGTAATTGAGCGACTTGATGCGGGGGGAGAGGCTCTCGCGATGGTGGATCGGAGTGGCGGCGGTGAGGCAGGTGAGGCCTCTCTCGTAGCGGTCGGCGGGCCAGAGCTTGATCGTGTCGACGATGCAGATGACGCTGGGCTTGGGGCATTTGCGGGGGTCCAACCCCAGGTCCCCTTTCCCACGCGTCACCACCAGGCGGATGTAGGCGTCCTGCAGGCTGCTCTTCGCCACCGCCTCAGCCACCATTCGCGACATGTCGGACCGGGGCATAGGGATCTCCAGCCAGATCGCCTTGGCGGAGGCGTACAGCCGATCGATGTGGCGGTCCAGGCGGAAGAGGCGCCGGTTGTAGACACGGATGCCCTCGAACACGCCGTCGCCATACAGCAAGCCGTGGTCGAACACCGAGATGACGGCGTCCGCGCGGTCGTAGTACTTCCCGTCGATCCAGACTACCGTCACCGGGGTCTCCTCGGGTGAGAGAGCGCTCCTTGAACCGCTTGTCTTCCAATCTCTTAGCCGAGTGAGCCGGCTGGGGATCGAACCCAGGACCTACGGATTAAAAGTCCGTTGCTCTACCAACTGAGCTACCGGCTCGGTGGGCGAAAGGTGACATGGCGATACGTGGGAGACAAGGACGGGAGCAGATGGGCGCAGCGATGCAACCCGGGCGGCTCAGGCCGGTGGCCCTCCTTCCAGCTGCTGCAGTGCGAGGTTCAGGCGACGCGTCGCCGCGTCGAGATCGAGTCGGTCGTCGTAGTGCAGCCGGCCGCCCACCGCGACGTGCTGCAGCAGTTGCAATGCGTTGCGGAGATGCTCGATCGGCGGCTCGGCCGGCGCCCGACGATCGGGCAGACCGCGCCGCTCCTCCAAGACCCGGCGCTGCTCGGTGCGCCGCTCGGCACGACAGCGGCGCGCCAGGATGACCCGGCGGTCGCAGGAGCTCCGGCGGCGCGGAGGAAGTGGCGTCACGCCCGCCCAATCTGTCGAGTTTCGTGAATTCCTGCCAGGGGCCAAGCCCCCCCCTCGGCCCGGTCCTTCCGGATCGTTCCCCGTCCTGTAGTTTCCATCCCCGTTCTCGGCGTGCCCTGGCGCGAGCGTTTCCCGAGCCCGAACCGGAGGAGCTTCGATGAAACCGAGTCGTCCGTGGATCCTGGGACTGGCCGCGCTGGCGGTCACCTGCCAAAGGAAGGCGGCAGCGCCGGCGGGACCGACCGTCGTCACTATCACCGCCACCGACTTCGCCTTCGCCGCGCCGGACACGATCCCGGCCGGCCTCACCACGTTCCGGATGTTGAACCAGGGCCAGGAGCCGCATCAAGCGGTGATCATGGGGGCGAGCGACCACAGCTTCGAGGAAATCGAAGCCGGGATGATGGCCGAGGGGCCGATCCCCCCGT
>JACOVF010000033.1 GCA_016177465.1 Gemmatimonadota bacterium | reverse complement strand
GTGTCGGGGTCGGCCATGTCGAGCCGAGGCTCAAGCCCTGAGCGGATGTACAGATACGCGTAGGTCGAGATTCCGGCCGCCGCGACGGCCACGGCGGCGAGGGGGAAGGCGACGGAGCCCGCCCGCAGCGCCGCTGCTGCCGCCGCGAGGACCAGCATCCCGGCGAACCAGAGCAGCGGCGTGCTCCCCAGCCCCACGGCGACAAGCGCGACCCACACCGCGGTGAGGACCGCCCATTCCGCCCACTCGACCCGCCGCTCGTCCGCGTCGGCGGCGGGGGCGGCGCGAAGCGTGTGGAATACGAAGCCCGACACCGCGGGCCCCACCAGCAACGCGAGCAGGTGGTTGCCGATGGAGAGCGCGCCGAGGTACAGGATCACGAGCAACAGCTGGGGCGCGTGCGCCGTGCCGCGGGCGTCCCGCCACCGCACGGCCAGCCAGGTGACGGCCGCGACGCCGAACGCGGCGACGCTGTAGACCTCGGTCTCGGTGCTGTTCTGCCAGAGCGTGAAGGTGAACGCGGAGGCGACCGCAGCTGCGGCGGCGCCGCCCGTCCGGACGATGGCCGATGCCCCCGCCAGGACCCGGTGGATCACGAGGTAGTAGCAACCGGCCCCTGCCGCGGAGAACACGGCGCTCATCAGGTTCAGCCGCCAGGCGTAGCCGCCGACCGGGACGAGGTCGCCCCACACGTGGCCCAGCAGCACGAAGAGCGGCGTGCCGGGCGGATGCGGGATGCCGAGGACCTTCGCGGCGCTGATGTACTCGCCCGCGTCCCACAGCGTGACCGTGGGCGCGAGGGTCAGCAGGTAGCCGAGGAAGACCAGGCCGGCGACGAGCGCGGCGGCCCGGTACGGCGGGTGCTCAGCCGGCAGGGGCAGTCACCCGCTCCCCGCCCTCGAGGCGCGACACCGCGCCGGAGAGCAGGTCACGCACCTGGTCGGGAGTGAGGTGGCGGTGGAGCAGGCCGTGGCTCGCGACGGAGATGGATGACGTTTCCTCCGACACGACGAGCACCGTGGCATCCGTCTCCTCCGAGAGCCCCAGCGCCGCGCGGTGGCGGGTGCCGAGCGACTTGTCGGCAACCTTGAACTGGGTGAGTGGCAGCACGCAGCCCGCCCCGATGAAGCGATCGCCGCGCACGAGCACGGCGCCGTCGTGCAGCGGCGAGTAGGGGGTGAAGATCGTCGTCAGGAGGTCGGCCGAGACTTTGGCGTCCATCGGCACGCCGGAGGAGATGAACTCCTCGAGACCGATGTCGCCCTCGACCGCAATGATCGCCCCAGTCCCCGCCCGCGCCAGCCGGTCTACCGCCTCCGCGATCTCCTCGGCCACCGACTGGCGGTCGCTGCGGGAGAAGCGGCGCATCAGGCGGGACTGGCCGAGCCGCGCCAGGGCGTTCCGCAACTCGGGCTGAAACACGACCACGGCGGCGAACGTGCCGTAGGTGAACACGACGCCCAGCAGGTAGCTGATCATCGTGAACTTGGCGAACACGGCGACGAAATAGCTGAGCGACAGGATCACCAACCCCACCAGGATCTGGATCGCCCGGGTGCCGACCAGAAACAGCAGGAAGCGGTAGATGACATACGCGACGACCAGGATCTCGACCACGTCCGGCCAGAGCCGTGGTGCCAGGAACCGGAAGGCTTCGAAGTTCATGTAGGTGTGCTCGTCGCGTGTGCCAGGGACAGCGCCTCGCGTGCCAAGGCGACGTCGTGGACCCGGAAGGCCCGGGCCCCCCGCTCCCAGGCGAGGGCGCAGGCGACCGCCGTCGCGCGGTCGCGGTCCTCCACCGGGCGGCCGGTGGCGAACCCGAGGAACCGTTTGCGCGACGGCCCGACCGCTACAGGATAGCCTAGGCC
>JACOVF010000032.1 GCA_016177465.1 Gemmatimonadota bacterium | reverse complement strand
GTGGAGGAGCGGGACGGGGGGGGGGGGCCGGCTCCGCCTGTTCGACCTCCTGCTTCAGCTGCACCAGTGATACGACGCGGGTCTCCCCCTCCTCGGTACGCAGCGTCACGCGGTCGCGGAAGATGTCCACGGCTACCACGCGAGCCGGCCCGGCCGCGGTCCGCAACAGCTTCCCCTCTTTGGGGAAACGCCGTCGGCTCTGGACGTAGAAGTCGTGCTCGTAGTGCAGGCAGCAGAGCAGCCGCCCGCAGGGCCCCGAGATCTGCGTGGGGTTGAGGGACAGTCCCTGATCCTTGGCCAGCGCCAGGCTCACGGGCCGGCCCTCGGGGAGCCAGCTCGAGATGCAGAGCTGCCGCCCGCAGCGGCCGATGCCGTCCAGCCGCTTGGCCTCGTCCCGGGCACCGATCTGGCGCAGCTCGATGCGGGTGCGGAACCGGCTCGCCAGGTCCCGCACGAGGGCGCGGAAATCGACGCGCTGCTCGGCTGTGAAGTAGACGGTGAGCTTGCGGCGATCCCACTGCCACTCGGCGTCCGACACCTTCATCGGGAGCCCGTGCGCCTGTACGCGCTCCCGCACCTGGCGCCGCACGTCATCCTCAGCCTGCCGCAGTTGCTCGACGGTACGGAGGTCGTCGGCGCCGGCGCGGCGCAGGATCTTCCGCTCCACCTGCTCGGCCGCTTCGGCAACGGCGCAGCCCCCACAGCCGCGGGCGCATTTCTTCCGGGCCGTTTCGCCGACGGCCGACACCCGGCCGAGGTCCTGTCCCCGCTCGACCTCGACGATCACGGGTTCGTCGAGCGTGAGCGGGTGGTCGGACGGCCAGGTGAAGTATTCCTTCCGGTTCCCCTTGAACCGGACCTCGATCACGGCGGTCAACTCACTTCTCGCTCAGCGCACCCATCGACAGGTATTTCCCCTCGCGCCGCTTGAGCAGCTTCTCCACCTTGAGCTTGCGGAGCTGCCGCAGGTGACGCTTCAATGCCTCGCCGAGGGCCGTCGCGGCCGCTTCGGGGTCGGTGTGAGCTCCGCCCGACGGCTCGGGGATGATCTCGTCGATCACCCCGAGGTCCAGCAGGTCTTTGGCGGTGATCTTCAGTGCCTCCGCGGCCCGCTCCCGCTGGCTCGAGTCCTTCCAGAGGATGGCGGCGCAGCCCTCCGGCGAAATCACCGAATAGACCGAATTCTCGAACATCAGCACGCGGTCGGCCAGCCCGACCGCCAGCGCGCCGCCCGACCCGCCTTCCCCGATGACGGCGGTGAGGATCGGCGTGCGCAGCGACGCCATCTCGATCAGGTTCCGGGCGATGGCCTCCGCCTGGCCCCGCTCCTCGGCGCCGAGGCCGGGGTACGCCCCTGGGGTGTCGACCAGGGTGATCACCGGGGCCTCGAACTTCTCGGCCAACATCATCAAGCGCAGCGCTTTGCGGTATCCTTCCGGGTGCGCCATCCCGAAGTTGCGCCGCAGGTTCTCCTTCGTGTCCCGGCCCTTCTGGTGGCCGATCACCATCACGCTCGTGCCGTCGAGTCGGGCCCAACCGCCGACCATCGCGGGGTCGTCGCGGAACAGTCGGTCGCCGTGCAGCTCGACGAAGTCGGCGAAGACCATCCGCAGGTAGTCCAGCGTGTAAGGCCGGCGCGGGTGTCGCGCCACCTGCACCCGTTGCATCGGGGTGAGGGTGCGGTAGATCTCGGCGCGCAGGTCGGCGAGCTTGGCCTCGATCTCGCCGATCTCCTTGGACAAGTCGGCGCCACCGCCCTTCTTGATCTCCTCGATCTGGCGCTCGAGCTCCAGCAGCGGCCGCTCGAAGTCCAGGGTGTAGATCGCCATCGGTCAGCCCGCCTTGACGAGGTGCACGCGTTCGGCTCCGAGAAGATCCCGGAGCGCTGCCAGGAGATCGTCCGCCGCATCGACGCGCAGCGATCGGCTGCGCAGCCGCGCGGTGCCGGTGTTGCCGCCGTTCCCTTCCGCCCACGCCACCAGCACCGGGGCAGGGCCCGGGTGGGCCGCGCACAGCGCCGCAACCGCTCGCGCGAGTTGCGGGTCCGGCGCGTCGCCCGCGGTCCACGTGAGCTGCACCCCGATCGCCCCGCTCGGCTTGAGCGCGTCGAGCGGCTGCACGCTCTCCACGATGAATGGCGCCTTTTCCTCGCCGCGGTCTCGCGGGCTATGGCTCCCGAAGATGAGCAGCACCGCGTCGGGACGGATCGCTTGGTTCAGCCGGGCCCACGCCTCGGGGAAGACGAGCGCGTCCGCCGTGCCGTGAAAGTCCTCGAGCGTGAGCCGCGCGTATTCGGCGCCGGATTTCT
>JACOVF010000031.1 GCA_016177465.1 Gemmatimonadota bacterium | reverse complement strand
CGTCCCGACGGCGTCCGCCCCCTCACCACGGTTTGCGTGGACCAGACCGAATTCGTGGTCAACAAGCTGCGTGACCGGGGCACCCTCCAGGCCTTCGGGGTCGTCACCAACGCGCAGGACTTCATGCACGTCCTGCGGTTCTACATGGAGCGATGGGCGCAGGCCCAGACCCCCGCCTCTCTCCCCCGCTAGGGCAGGGGCCAGGCTGGGCGAAGCTCGCCGAGGCCGTGCAGGCCCAGGTACCGCCCGCCGAGATCGAGACCATCTACTTGTTCCGGCCGATCAAGCGCGAGGGGCGCGAGTGGGGGACGGCAGTGGTCACGCGCACGAGCCCCGAGGGGCGCTTGCGGGTCTACACGGCGCGGTACATGCTGGTCGTGCGCGGGAAAGAGCGCGGCCAGTCGAAGGTGGAAGTTGAGGAAGTCGGGCTCACGCCCGCACAGGTGCTCGAACAGGTACTGGCGGCCGCGGCGGAGCGCACGGGCGAGGCGGAGCCGCCGGTCGCGGTCAGCCGCGCGGTGTGGTATGAAGGTTGACGGCGCCCGGCAGCTCGAGGAGTTCCGCCGGTACCTCAGTGAGCACAACCTCCCGGCCACCCAGCAGCGGCTGGCAGTGGCGGAGGCGCTCTTCTATGCCGTCGACCACCTCTCCGCCGAGGACGTGGCCAAGCAGGTAGCCAAGAAACGTCGTCCCGTCGGGACCGCCACCGTGTACCGCACCCTCGACCTCCTGGTGCAGAGCGGGCTGGCGCGGGAGCACGACTTCGGCGAGGGCTTCAAGCGGTACGAGCCCGTGGCCGGCGGGCAGGCGCACGAGCACTGCATCTGCTCGTCCTGCGGGCGGGTGATGGAGTTCTCCAACGACCGACTGGAACGAATGATCGCGTTGCTGGCGGAGGAGGTGGAGTTCCGGCCCCACCACCACCGCCTCGAGATCTACGGATTGTGCCGGGATTGTCAGCAGGCGAATCCTTTAGCTCGCGCGAGGTGACGGGTTGATCGACTCACGAATGTTCATCCCCACGAAGGCATTCCTGACCAAGGGCGTGGGACGCCACCGGGAAAAGCTCACCAGCTTCGAGATGGCACTGCGGGACGCCCATCTCGCCACCTTCAATCTCGTGCGGGTGAGCTCGATCTTCCCGCCGCACTGCGAGCTGGTGGACCGCGAGGAAGGACTATCCAACCTCAAACCCGGCCAGGTCCTCTTCGCCGTCGTCGCCGAGTCGGCCACCAACGAGCCGAGCCGCCTGGTGGCGTCCTCGATCGGCCTGGCGCTCCCCGCGGATCCCTCGCATCACGGCTACATCTCCGAGCACCACAGCTACGGCCAGAACGAGCTCGCCGCCGGCGACTACGCCGAGGACCTTGCGGCCTCAATGCTCGCCACGGTGCTGGGCGTGCCGTTCGACACCGAGCAGGCGTGGGACCAGCGGCGGGAGCAGTGGATGCTCTCCGGGGAGATCGTGCGCACGATGAACGTCACCTCGACCGCCGAGTGCGGGGACGACGGGCGCTGGACCACGGTCGTGTCGGCGGTGGCGTTCTGCGGCTGAGCGGCCGGGTCCCAAACTGCCGGGCGGGTTGACGGCGTAGTACCGGGTATGATCGGAGTGCAGGAAGCCGCCGACGCCGCGCGCGGCGTCTCGTTCTTCGTCGCCTTAGCGGCGGGGTTGCTCAGCTTTCTCTCCCCTTGCGTCCTGCCCCTGATCCCGAGCTACGTCGGCTTTCTCACGGGGATGTCGGTGGAGGAGCTGCAGGTGCGCCGTGGCACCGCACTGCTCCACGCCCTGTGGTTCGTGGCCGGCTTCTCCCTCATCTTCGTGGCGCTGGGCGCCACGGCGTCGGCGCTGGGCAGCTTGCTCCGCGAGTACCAGCAGTGGCTCGGCCGCGTCGGCGGCGTGCTCGTTGTCCTATTCGGCCTCTACCTCCTCGGGATCCTGCGACCCGCCTTCCTGATGCGGGAGCGGCGCCTCCAGCTCGGCCAGAAGCCGCTCGGCTACCTCGGCTCGGCGTTCGTCGGGGTGGCATTCGGGGCGGCCTGGACCCCCTGTGTGGGGCCGATCCTCGGCGCCATCTTCACCCTGGCAGCGACCCGCAGCAGCCTGGGGGAGGGTATGACCCTGCTCGGCGTCTACGCTCTCGGGCTCGCCATTCCCTTCCTGATTACAGCCCTCGCCTTGGAGCGCTTCCTCGGGTGGTTCCAGCGGTTCCGGCCCTACATCGTCTGGGTGGACCGGGTTGCCGGGGCGATGCTGATCGTGCTGGGCGTCCTGCTCGTCACCGACCGCTTCACGCTGCTCGCGGGGTATCTCCAGGGCCTGACGCCGGAGTTCCTGAAGAGCCGGTTGTAGCGAAGCGACGCCACTCCACCAGAACCTGCTTCAATCTCCCGGGTACCCTATTCAATCATTTGCCAGAGGGATCCATGACACGTACGACCCGCATCGCCGTCGCCGCCCTGGCGAGTCTCGCCCTGGTGGGCGCTTGCGTCAACGAGGAGCAGGCCAGCCAGTCGGCTGACTCCACGGCGCGCAGCCTGACGCTCGCCACTCCCGAGTCCACGGCCGTGACGGGCGACGTTCCGGCGACGCAGCCCCGCCCGCCCGCGCCGCGGCCCACGCCCCCCGCGGCGCGGTCGGCGCCGCCCGCACCAAAGCCCACCGCGCCCGCAGCACCGACCTCCTACACGGCGGCGGCGGGGACGCGCCTCGACATGGCGGTCACCGACACGATCAGCTCCCGCAAAAACAAGGTCGGCGACACCTTCGCTGCGACGGTGGTTGAGGACGTAAAGGACGTCGCGGGGCGCGTCGTGATTCCCGCCGGCTCCGTCGTCAACGGCACTATCACCGAGGTGAAGCCCGCTCCCAACCCCGACACCCCGGGCGCGCTCACGCTCGCGGTCTCGAGCGTGACGGTGCGCGGCATGAACTACCCGCTCGAGGCGAGGATCGATTCGCTCGAGACCGTGCGGCAGGGCCGGGGGGTCACCACCGGCGACGCGGCGAAGGTCGCGGGCGGCGCGGCAGCGGGGGCGATCCTCGGGCGGGTGCTGGGTGGCAACAAGAAGGGGACGATCATCGGCGGTGTGGTGGGCGGCGCGGTGGGCACGGCGGTGGCCGTCGGCACCAAGGACGCCGATATCGTCCTGCCGGCGGGGGCGCACATCAACCTGACGATCACCAAGCCGCTGACCGTCCGGGCGTCCTAGTACCCGACTGCACCGCCGCCGCTGCGTGGGTCGGCGACGCCGACCCACCCGGCTGGCGAGCGCTGGATCGCCATCACCAGTCCCCTGTACCCCCATTCGCGCACGCCATGGCCCATGGCGCGCAGCGAATCCATCACCGCCGGTGAGAAGCCGCCGGGTTCGAGGGAGATGCTGTCAGGGAGCGCCTGGTGGTGCAGCCGCGGCGCGGCCACCGCGTCGGCGAGGCTCATCCGATGGTCCAGCACGTTGGCGATGACGTGATAGACCGCGGTGATGATCCGCGGTCCTCCCGGGGAGCCTACCACCATGAGCAGCCGGCCCGTCGTGTCCAGCACGATGGACGGGGTCATCGCCGACAGCATTCGCTTGCCCGAGGCGATGGCGTTGGCCTCCCCCTGCACCAGTCCGTACAGGTTGGGCTTCCCCGGCGCCGTGGCGAAATCGTCCATCTCGTCGTTCAGCAGGAATCCCGCGCCTGTCACGGTCACGGCGCTGCCGAAGCTGTTGTTGAGGGTCGTCGTGACCGAAGCCGCATTGCCGTCGGCGTCCACGACCGAGAAATGCGTCGTGTGCGCGCCGTCCGTCTCGTCGGTCGCGAACGGCGGCGTCGGCGTGGCGCGGCGGAGGTCGATCTGCGCCCGGAGCTGGGCGGCGTAACTCTTGGAAAGCAGCCGCTCGAGCGGCATCCGCACGAAGTCCGGGTCGCCCAGCCAGCGGTTCCGGTCGATGAAGGCCCGGCGCATCGCCTCCGCCTCGCGGTGCACGTAAGCGGCGCTGCCAAAGGGAGGGAGCGTGTCGTACCCCTCCATGATGTTGAGGATTTCCCCCATCGTCACGCCGCCGGACGACGGCGGCGGCATCGAGTAGATCAGGTGGCCGCGGTACCGGAGTTGAATCGGCGAGCGCCAGGCGGCGCGGTAGCGCCGCAGGTCCTCCTTGGTGATCAGACCGCCGCCACGCTCCATTTCCGCCACAATCAGGTCGGCGATCTGTCCACGGTAAAAAACGGCTGGCCCTGAGTCCGCGATCAAGCGCAGCGTCCGGGCCAGGTCAGGCTGGCGCCAGGTGGTGCCCCTGGCGGGGGCGCGGCCGTTCACCAGGAACTGGCGCCGCGAAGCGGGAAACCGCGCGAGCCGCTCGGCATCGTCCGCGAGGTCGCGGTGCCGTGCCGCGTCGATGACATGTCCCTCGGCGAGGCGGATCGCTGGCTCGATCAGCTCCGCCCACGGCCGCGTGCCGTGCTGCTTCCACGCCTCGTACAGGCCGGCTACCGACCCGGGGACGCCGGCCGCCCGGTGGCCCGTCACGCTATGGTCGGTGGGATTGCCCTGGGCGTCGAGATACATATCGCGGCTCGCGGCCGCCGGGGCTTTTTCACGGTAGTCGAGCGTGCGCACTCGCCCGGCCGTCTCGCGGTAGACGATGAACCCACCGCCACCGATGTTGCCCGCGTCGGGCAGCACGGCGGCAAGCGCGAACGAGACCGCGACGGTCGCGTCGATGGCGTTGCCGCCCCGCTTCAAGACCTCGGCACCGACCTCGCTGGCGAGCGGATGCCCGCTCACGACCATAGCGCGCGCCGCCGCCACTGTCCGCGCACGGCCGGCCATGCCCCAGGTGGTCGGAATCCGGGCCCGCCCCGCGAGGACGGCCGCCCGCGCCGCCCCGACGCGGGGCGCGGCGGCCTCGGGCGCGCGGCCGCCCGCGCAGGCGGCGAGGACGACGAACGACACCGGCAGGAGTCTTCGCATCCTCTATTCTGAAGTTGACCCCACCCGCGGTCAACGCCTAACTTGGGGCCACCCGTCAGGCCCTCATGACCACACCCAGCTTTCACGATCCACGGCTCACCGAACAGCGCAATCCTCGGACCGAGCGCATCGACGTCGCCTCGAGCCTGGAGATCGTGGATCTCATCAACGCCGAGGACGCGAGCGTCGCTGCCGTGGTGCGCCGCTGCCGCGAGGCCATCGCTCGCGCGATCGAGCTCGTCGTCGACGCCTTCCGGAACGAGGGCCGGCTGATCTACGTCGGAGCCGGGACTTCGGGCCGCCTCGGCGTGCTCGACGCCTCGGAATGCCCGCCCACGTTTGGAAGCCCGCCGGAGATGGTGGTGGGAGTCATTGCCGGAGGGTACCAAGCCCTGGTCAAGCCGGCGGAAGGCGCGGAGGACGACGTGAACGCCGGGATGGAGGCGATGGACACTGCGCGCGTCGGCCTGCAGGACATCGTGATCGGCATCGCCGCGAGCGGCACGACGCCGTACGTTCGGGCCGCCCTGTCGCGCGCCCAGACCATCGGGGCCGTCACCGGCCTCATCTCCTGCTCTACTCCGCCCAAACTGCTCGCCGACAGCTGCGACGTCGTAATCCTCCCCGAGGTCGGCCCCGAGGTCCTCACCGGCTCGACGCGGATGAAAGCTGGCACGGCGACGAAGCTCGTCCTCAACACCATCACCACCGGCGCGATGATCCGTCTCGGCAAGGTCTACGGCAACCTGATGGTGGACTTGATGGCAACGAGCGAGAAGCTCCGGGACCGCGGTGAGCGCATCGCGATGGAGTGCTGCGCCGTGGACCGGGCCCGCGCCCGCGCCGCCATCGAGCAGGCGGGGGGCAGCGTCAAGCTCGCCATCGTGATGGTGCGGCTTGGCGTGGGCAAGGACGAGGCGCGCCGCGCCCTCGACGCCGCGGGCGGGTTCGTGCGGCACGCCGTGGGGGACCCGCCGCCTGTGACCGAGGTCATCCGCAAGGAGGACCGAGGGAATCCTTTAGGGTCGTCCGGCCCGTGACCGCCACTCTCGCCGTCGGCCTGATGTCCGGCACCTCGCTGGACGGCATTGCGACGGCGCTCGTGCGCCTCACCGACGATCCGTGGGCCGCCGAGCTCGTCACGTTCCGCCAGGAGCCGTACGACGCCGGCGAGCGCGGCGCCATCATCGACGCGATCGCCCGCGGCTCGTCGCGCGACCTCGCGCTGCTGCACGTCGCGCTGGGGGAGCGGTTCGCCGGGGCGGTGCTCCAGCTCCTGGCAGCGGCGAAAGTCTCTCCCCGGGACGTGGCGTTCATCGCCTCCCACGGGCAGACGATCTGGCACGAGCCGGGGCGCGCCACGTTGCAGCTCGGCGATCCCGCGGTCATCGCCGAGCGGCTCGGCATCCAGGTGGTGAGCGACTTCCGCGCCCGCGACGTGGCGGCAGGGGGCCAGGGCGCCCCGCTCGTGCCGCTCGCCGACGTGATGCTGTTCGGCCACGAGACGCGTGGCCGCCTGCTCTTGAACATCGGGGGGATGGCGAACGTCACCTGGGTGCCGCGCCGCGGCGTCACAGAGAGCGCGATCGCGTTCGACACCGGGCCGGGCGTGGCGGTGATCGACGCCGTTACCCGCCGGCTCGACCCGGACGTGCCCTTCGACCGGAACGGCGAGCGCGCGCGCCGCGGGAAGCCGGCGGCGAAGCTGCTCGAGGCGTTCCTCGCCGATCCGTTCTTCGACCAACCGCCGCCCAAGAGTACCGGGCGGGAGCGGTTCGGGAGCGCGTACGCGGACAAGCTGATCGAGCAGGTGAAGGCGGCAGGGGGCTCGGACAATGACGCCGTGGCCACCGCCACCGCGCTCAGCGCCGAGACCATCGCCCGGGCGCTCGCGCGCTGGACGCCTGCCGGCCCGGAGGACGAGTTGGTGATCTCCGGGGGCGGGGCGCGGAACCCGGCGCTCGTCGAGGAGCTCGCCGGGCGGGTGCGGCCACGACCCGTGGTGTTGTTCGATCAACTGTTCTTCGACGGGGAAGCGAAGGAGGCGGTGGCGTTCGCGTTTCTCGGGCTCCTGACGATGCGCGGCCAGGCAGGGAATCTGCCCGCCGCGACCGGGGCTCGGGGGCGCCGGGTGCTGGGGCACGTGACGCCGCCGTGAAAGACAGGTCTTAGCCTCTTACCGAGTAACTCCCAACCGCCCCAGGAAATCGGATACGTAGTTCGCCGGGACCGCGTAGATGATCCGCCCCAGCGATTCCCGTTCCCCGCCGTACAGCACCGCGACCACGCGTCCGTCGCGGTCGAAGAGGGGGCTGCCGGACGAGCCCGGCGCGCCGTAGCCGTCCACCTGCACGAGGCTCGAGAGGACTTTGCTCACGGTGCCGGCGGTGAGGGTGGGTTCGACGATCGAGAGTTGCCCCACGCGGTCCATCGGGAGATCGAAGCCGAGCGGGTAACCGAGGATGGCGACGGGATCGCCCCGCTGGACGGCGCGCGGGTCCTGGGTGAGGCCGGCCACGCGCGGCGTGCCGCCGGCGATGTCCACCTTGATTGCGCCCAGGTCGGCTTCCTCGGAGACGCCCAGCATCCGTGCCTGGAAGAACTGCCTCGAGCCCGAGAAGCTCACGCCGATGCGCCGCGGGATGCGGCTGCCGTCCTCACCTATCAGGACGTGCTTGTTGGTGACCAAGGTGCCCTGGGAATCCACGGCAAACGCGGTGCCGCTGAAGCGCTCGTTGTCGGAGAACTCCACGATCACGATCGCCACGGCGTCCTGGTTCTGCGCCGAGATGCTGCGGTAGTCCACCGCGGCCGCGCCGATGATGCTGCGCTGGCGCGCCACGGCGGCCGCCAGCTGGTCCCGCAGGACGGCCGTCGAGGCGTCGTCGTGCCCGCCGGCGTCCAGCTGGCGGCGTAGCCGCTCGGTTTCGGACTGGGCCTGGGCGAGGGCATCCTTCAGGTCCTGGAGCTGCCCTCGGAATTGCGCCGTCGCCCGCTGGGCCTCGCGGATGGCGCTGTCTGCGCTCGCCATGATCGCAGCGAGCTGGCGCGATCGGTCCCGCGTCCCCTTCCACTGCAGATAGCCGAAGCCGATGGCCGTCAGGATGAGGGTGCCGAACAGGATCTTCGTGGTGCGGCGCAGCTGCTGCGTCTGCCGGGCCACCTCCATGGCCACGCGCACCGCCGTACTCGAGCGGCGCGGGGCGGGGGAGTCGGTCGGTCGGTGGGCCGCGACGATCTCCCGGGCCTTTGACCCCCGTGCCGCCGCTTGCTCGGCGCTGGTACTCGCCTCGCTCGGGACGTCGGCCTCGAGGATCTTGAACTCGACCGCGGGGCCCTGCTGGCCGAACCCGATGACGTCGCCGTCGTTGAGGAGGGTGTCGCCCTCGATCTTCTTGCCGTTGACGAAGGTGCCGTTCTTGCTCCCCAGGTCCTGGAGGATGAAGCCCTCGGGCTTCGCCATGATGGCCGCGTGGCGCGACGAGACGTCGAGATCGCGCTCGGCGTCGAACCGCACGTCCGAGAGGGGGTGGCGGCCGATCCCGATGTAATGTTTGCGGAACGATGCGACCTGTCCGACGCGGGCGCCGGAGAGGAACTTGAACTGGGCTTTCACCGGCCTTGCATCGCCAAGTAGAGCGCCGCGCCGACGATCGCGGCGGCGAGGATCCCAGCGGCGAGCATCCGCCACCGCGCCTGCTTGGAGGAGACCGGCGGCGCGCTGCCCTTGTAGATCGGCACGGGGTCGGTGCTCGCCTCGGTGTCGATCAGGGGATAGATCTGGTGGCCGACCTCGCTGTCGGCTTCGGCTGGCCGCAGGCCGTCGCCGTCGAACCGCACCACGATCACCGTGATGTTGTCGGGGCCGCCCCGCTCGTTGGCGATCCCGATCAGCTTGTCGCACGCCGCCACGAGATCCGATGCCTTGCCCGCGATCTCAGCGATCTCTTCTTTCTTGACCTGGCCCGAGAGGCCGTCGGAGCAGAGCACCAACACGTCCCCCCGCCGGATCTCCTGGTGGGTAAGGTCAACCTTCACTTTCGAGTCGGGGCCGAGCGCCTGGAGGATGATGTTACGCCGCTCGCTCTGCGCCGCCTCTTCCTCGGTGAGCTCGCCCGCTTCCACCAGGCGCTGCATCAGCGACTGGTCTTTGGTGAGCTGCACCGCCTCGCCCTTACGGATCAGGTAGGCCCGGCTGTCGCCCACCTGGGAGATGTACAGGTTCTCGCCCAGTGCGCCGACCGCCGTGGTCGTCGTGCCCATGCCACGGACCTCGGGGTGGGCCTTGGCGTAAGTGTGGATGTGCGTGTTGGCGACCTCGACTGCTTCCTTGAGCCGATAGGCGAATTTCTGCGCCGTCGCCTCCCGGTCCACACCCCACATCTTCACGAGGTGGGTGTAGATCGTGTCGGTCGCCATCTCGCTCGCCAGCTCGCCTGCCGCTGCGCCGCCCATCCCGTCCGCTACCACGAACAGCGAGCCGCGCTCGCCGATCTCGTGCTCGCGCACGCTGGCCTGCAGGGATGCGTCCTGGCGCGTGAGATCGGCAACGAGGAAGCGGTCCTCGTTGTGTTCCCGCGTCTTGCCGAGGTCGGTCTTCCCGAAGACCTGCACCTTGATGGGCTTTTTCGAGGCGAAGAGGCTCACGACGCGCACCTCTGGTCGCGCTTGAACACCTGATAGTTCTCGTTGTCCGGCTGCAAGCGTAGAGCAAGGCCGTTCCAGCGGCACGCATCGTCGCTGCGCTGCTCAAGGAGGAACGCGTTGGCCACAACGAAAGCGGCCTGCCCACGCAAGGTTGTGGGCACGTCCGGGTTGTCGTAGAGCTCCATGGCACGGCGCCGGGCGCCCGGCAGCGTCTGGGGCTCGAGGACCTGATCGGTCAGCGTGCCCAACTCACGATCGATCGCTGCGCTGTCAACTTTTGGCCCAGACGGGCTCGTGCCCGGAGCCGTTCGGGTCGTGGAGTCGTGCCCCGCGAGCGGCGTCACGTTCGGGTTCCCGGTGGGCCTTACGTTGTTGATCTCCGGAACGGCTGGCGACCCCTGGGCGGTATCGATCTGGCCAACTGTCTCCTGACCGCCGCCTCCCTGTGTTTGCGTCGAGTCAGCCTCGGTGCCTCCGCCACCCAGCATCACTACCGCGCCGCCTCCAGCGCCCAGCAGCGCCACGACCCCGACGATCACCGGCACCGGCGACCGCTTCTTCGCCGGCGCCGCGGCGGCTCGGGGCGCGGGCTTCGCCGCCATCGCCTTGGTCCCTGCCGTGTCCAGCAACTGTGTCTGGCCCTCGACAGCGGCCTTGGTTGCCGGGATCGGCGTGGCCGGGCTGGCTCCGCGCTGGAAGCCCACGACCCCGGCTACGTCGTTCGCGAACTTCGACACCGCCTGGTAGCGGTCCACCGGGCTGCGCGTGAGGGCGGCGTCGAGTGTCTCCTGGATGCCCGGGGGGAAGGACAGATCCGGCCGCGCCTTGGCCAACTTCACCGGCTCGTCGGTGAGGCGTTTGATCATCGTCTCCTGGACGGTCGCCGCCTCGAACGGCAGCTGGCCGGTGAGCATCTTGTAGAAGACAAGGGCCAGCGAGTACAGGTCGCTGCGACCGTCGAGCTTATCCCCCGAGAGCTGCTCGGGGCTCATGAACTCCGGGGTGCCCACCACGAGGCCGGTCTTCGTCACCTTCTGCCCGGCGTCGTCCCCGCCCACCGCCTTGGCGATTCCGAAGTCCACGACCTTGACCATGTCGGCCCCGTCACGGCCCTTGGTGATCATGATGTTGTCGGGCTTCAGATCGCGGTGGACGATCCCCAGGTCGTGCGCGGCCTGCAGCGCGTCCGCCACCTGCATGAAGATGGTGACCGCGCGCGTCGCCTTGAGGGCCCCCTCGCGCTCCAGCAGATCGGTCAGCGGCTCGCCCTCGATGAACTCCATCGCGAGGTAGATGAGCCCGTCCGGCGTCTCCCCGAAGTCGTAGATCGCGCAGACGTTGGGGTGCGTGATTCGGCTCGCGTTCGACGCCTCGCGGTTGAACCGGGCCACCGCGTCGGGGTCGTGCACCATCGAGGGGTTCATCACCTTGATGGCGCTGCGCCGCCCCATCTTCACGTGTTCGGCCAGGTAGACTTGGCCCATCCCGCCTTCGCCCAGCTTCTTGATCACGTGATAGCGGTCCGCCACGACCTGGCCCACCAGGTCGGACGTAGGGGCGGCGGCGCGGAGCGTCGTTCCGTCGTTCTTGCAGAACTTGACGTCGTCGGTGTACTCGGCCGAGCAGACGGGGCAGATCTTCACGGCAGCTCGATGCGCAGGAGTTTGTCGCCGACCAGGATCCGCGAGCCGTGGCCGAGCGCCATATCGCCCCGCGCGGCGATCGCCACGCCGTTCCGGCTGCTGTCGTCGAGGATGACGAAATCAGCGTCCTCGGAGCGGACGATGGCGTGCGCCCCGCTCATCGAGGGGTCGTACGGGAAGATCCAGTCGCCTCGCTCGCGCCCGATCCGGATGTCGCGGCCCGGAGAGAGCTGGATCATGTCCCGCGGGCTGCCGTCGGAGCGCAGCTGGGTCAGGCTCGCGATGTCGGCGCTGGGGATCATACTCCCCATCCGCTTCGTGGCGTCAGCGTCCGGCGCGTGCGGGCCGGGATACCCCAAGCGGCGGAAACGGATCACTTGCGAGCCGATCAGCAGCAGGTCGCCGTCCACCAGCCGGCGTGGCTCCTCGAGGAAGACCCAGGTGCCGTTGCGGCTTCCCAGGTCGCGGACCACGAGCTGGTTCTCCTCCCACGACAGCTTGGCGTGTAGCGGCGAGAGGAACGGGTCGTCGGGGAAGCGGATGTCGCCGTCCTGCCGGCCGATCGTCGTGTGCACGGTCTTGCGGTCGAACCGCTGCACAGTTTGCCCGGTTTCGTCGATCAGCACGACGGTGAACGCGAAGTCGGTGCGCTTCTCCCGCTCGGTCGATGATCGCGTCAGTCCGATCGGCCCCGTGTCGCCGAGCGGCGCGCCGCAGGTGGCGCAGAACTTCGTGCCGGGGGTGACCGGCGAGGCGCAGCGGACGCAGGCGGGGCCCGAGCCAGGCGCGGACAGGCGGCGGCCGCAGTGGGGGCAAAAGGGAAGGTGCCCGTCAACCAGCTGGTGGCAGAAGGGGCAGGCGGCCTGCGCCTCCGGCTGCGCCGCCGAGGCACCCGGCGCTTCGATCACGCGCGTCCCTGGGATTCCCTGGTTTCCGGCCGGCGCCCCGCCCGGCCCGGGCGCGGGGGTCGAAACCGGTGTGGCTGCGGCCGCCGCCTTCATGGCCGCGGCTTTCCCGAGCGGCTTGCCGCAGTCCATGCAGAACTGGGCACCGGGGTCGTTATCGCGGCCGCAATAGGCGCAGGCGCTCACGGCTTCTGGGTCTCCACAGAGCGCATAAGGTAAGGTATGCCAATCTATTGGGCAAATTGACGCGTCGAAAGGGGCGGTGCTAGCTTGCGCCGCTATGCGTGACCTCCGTGCCTTCGTCAGGGCGGTTGCCGCAGGCTCCGCGACCGCCCGCTCCTCCGTGCGATGACCGTCACCCGACGCCACGTCGTCACGAGGCCACGAGCCCCTTCACGTCGTGGCGTCGCAGCGTCGTGGCATCGTGCCGTCGTTTTCACGCTGCTCGCGATGTCCCTCGCCGGGCGTGCCAGCGCCCAAGTCGATCCGTCCGGTGAATGGCGCACGCTGCACACCGCCCACTTTCGGATCCACTTTCGGCCCGCGTACCGCGACGCTGCGCACCGGGCCACCCGGGAGGCGGAGCGGGCGTACGCCCTGCTCGCGGGCGAGCTCCACCCGCCACGCGGAGTCGTAGACCTGACCTTGGCGGACAACGTCGACGCCGCCAACGGCTTCGCATCCACGTTCCCGTCTAACCGCATCACGTTGTGGCTCACGCCGCCCGCCACCGACCCGGGGCTGCAGCACTACGACGACTGGCTGCGGCTCCTCCTCGTGCACGAGCTCGCGCACGTCTTTCATCTGGACCGCGCGCGGGGCTTCTGGGGCAGGCTGCAGTCGGTGTTCGGACGTGCGCCGGGGCTGTTTCCCAACGAGTATCAGCCGACCTGGGTCGTGGAGGGGATCGCGACCTACTACGAGTCGAGGTACACCACCGCGGGTCGCGTACGCGACGGCTTCCACACGCAGCTGTTGGCGTCGGAAGCGACAGGGGGCGTCGCGCGCTCCCCGTGGGACGCAAATGCCTTCACGCGCTGGCCCGCGGGGCATGCACCGTACGCCTACGGGAGCCGGTTCCTGCAAGCGCTCATCGAGCAGGCGGGCGATTCCGTAATGCCGCGGCTCATCGAGGCCACGGCGGGGCAGACGATTCCGTATCGCATCGGGCGTCCCCTGCGGCGCGCCGCCGGGGGGCTGGACCTCGCCGCCGAATGGCCGTCGGCCACCGCGTCGGCCGTGGACGCGGCAGCCAGGATGCGGGGCGTCGTAGTCGCCGGGGGGCTGCGCTCGCCACCTGTGCCGCGGGTGTCGCCGGACGGCCGGCGGTTGGCGTACGTCCATGATGATGGAAAGGGCGCACGCCGCCTCCGGATCGTGGACGTCGCGGACTGGCAGGTACGGCGCACGCACCGTGTGACCGGCGTGGTGAGCTACGACTGGGTGGGCGACACCGTCGTCGTCGCCCAGCTCGACTTCACCGCGCGCCGCCGTATTCGAAGCGACTTGTATCGCTGGCTGCCGGACGGAGCGTGGCGGCGCGTCACGCGCGACGCTCGCGTCACCGAGCCGCGCGGTGGGGGTAGGGTGCTCGCGAGCGTGGCAATCACTCCTGCCGGTAACCGGCCGGTGCTGGGCGGCATGCCGTTGCCGGACGAGCCCGGGACGACGTGGGGCGACGTCGTGCCGTCGCCGAATGGGCACTGGGTCGCCGCCACGCGCCACCGCGACGGCCACTGGGCGCTCGTGCGCTGGCCTACCGGACGGCCCGACAGCGCCGTGGTGCTGTTCGAAGCGGGAAACGTGGTGTCCGATCCCGCCTGGACCGGGGACGGCGCCGTGCTCTTCGTCACGTCCCGCGCAGGGATGCCGCAGGTACACGGCTGGACGGATTCCGCCGGCACGCCAGCGCTCACGGCGGATCCGTTCGGCGCCCGCCACCCTGCGGCGCTGCCCGACGGCGCGCTG
>JACOVF010000034.1 GCA_016177465.1 Gemmatimonadota bacterium | reverse complement strand
GTGCGGACGCTGCGGGCGGTGGAAGGGCAGCGGGAGGCGCTCGCGACGCACCTCTCGGCGCTCATGGATACGCTCTCCTTGCTGCGCAGCCCGGGAACGCGGGTCTACCAGATCCCGGTGTCCACCAACGGCCGCGTCGGCGCGGTGACGATCTTCGACGACAGCGTGACGCACCGTTGGCTGGTGTCGTGCAACGGTCTCGCCCCCAACGAGCCGGGCGAGGCGTATCAGATCTGGTTCATCACGGAAGCGGGGATGCGGAGCGCCGCGCTGATGCCGATGGCGCACGACCAGCCGATGGTGATGGCGCTCGAGATGCCGAAGGACGCCGGGCACGTGATGGGGGTCGCGATGAGCCTCGAGCCGCGGTCGGGGTCGCCGGCGCCGACGGGGCCGATGGTCTTCCACGTCCACCTGTAGGCGGTCATTAGCGCCTCTGCGCCAAATCGTGAACCGTCTCCAATTCGACGATCTTCAGCCTGCGCTTCCCGATCGGCAGGGCGATCGTGACCATCTGTCCGACCTTGCCGCCGAGCAGCGCCTTGCCGAGCGGTGAGGCCATCGAGACCGGTAGCTCGTCGCCGTCCTCCCCGCCCTCGATGAACTCGCCGAGCGTCAGCGCGTAGACCTCCTGCTGCTTCGTCTCCAGGTCCTGGACCGTGACGCGGGACCCGAACCCCACGCGGTCGGTCGGGATGTCCTTGGCCGAGACGCTGGCGAGCTTGGAGAGCCGCACCCGCAGGTGCGTGAGCCGCGCCGAGGCGAACTGTTGGCGTTCGAGCGCGGCCTTGTACTCGGAGTTCTCGCGCAGGTCGCCGTGGGCGCGCGCCTTCTCGATCTCCTTCGGCAGAACGAAGGTGATCTCGTGATTCAGGCGCTCGACTTCGGCCTGCAGCCTGCGCTTCAGCTCGTCGATCATAGCGGGGAAGGAGAAGGTAGACCGAGTCAGCCGATCGTGCCACTCATCGGAAACGCCCGCCCGGCAACGCTTCGCCGCTCGCGAGCGTGGCGCTTATATTTCTGCCCGCCTATGCCAGTGTTCCTCGAACTCACCAAGCCCCGCATCACCCAGCTGGTGCTGCTCACCGCCGCAGCCGGGTTCTACGCCGGCTCGCGCGGCCGGGTGGACCTTTGGGTCTTCGCCTACACGATGCTCGGCACCGCGCTCGTCGCGGGCGGCACCAACGCGCTGAACCAGCTGCGCGAACGGGATGTGGACTCGCGGATGCGGCGGACGCAGGGGCGCCCGCTGCCGTCGGGCCGGCTCTCGCCCCACGCCGCGGGTTGGTTCGCGGGAACGATCTCCGTGCTGGGCATCGCGCTCCTGGCGGTCGCGGTCAACCTCCTCACCGCCGCGCTGGCGGCCCTCACCCTCACGAGCTATGTGTTCCTCTACACGCCGCTCAAGCGGCGGAGCTCGCTCAACACCCTCATCGGGGCGGTGCCGGGCGCCTTGCCGATCGTCGGCGGGTGGACCGCGGCGGGGGGGCGGCTCGACGTGGCGGCGGCGTCGCTCTTCTGGATCCTCTTTCTCTGGCAGCTGCCTCATTTCCTGGCCCTCGCCTGGATCTACCGCGAGGACTACGCTCGGGGCGGGCTGGCGATGCTCGCCGTGGAGGATCCTACAGGGCGGCGCACCGGCAGGATGGCGCTGCTGTACGCGCTGGCCCTGGTGCCCGTGAGCCTGATCCCGTCGCTCGTCGGCATCACCGGCACCCTCTATTTCTTCGGCGCCCTGGCGCTGGGCGCGATCTACGCCCTGGCCGGCGCAGGGATGACGCTTGCCGCCACGGCCCAGCGCGCCTGGTGGGTGTTTCTGGTGTCCATCGTCTACCTGCCGGCGCTGCTGATTCTCGTGGTGCTCGACAAAGTGACGGCCTAGGAGGCTGGATGGAGCGGCGTCAGGTCGTTCGGTACGCATTCTACACGCTCGACCCCGCGTGGCGGCGGCTCCCGGCCGACCGACAGGCGGCGGCGAAGCTCGAATTCGGCGAGACGATCGAGCACTTCGCCGGCAAGCTGCTGCTGCGGCCCTATGGCCTGGTCGGGATCCGCGGCGACTGTGACTGCCTCCTCTGGCAGGTCGCCGAGCACCTCGAGGCGCTGGTCGATCTCCAGATCGCGCTCAACCACACCGACCTCGGTGCCTACCTGTCGCTGCCCTACAGCTACCTCGCGATGACCCGGCGCTCGATCTACGAGTTCCCCGAGGACCCGCACGCGCCCTCACGGCTCGTGATCCGGCCGAGCGAGGCGCGGTACCTGTTTGTCTACCCGTTCGTGAAAACGCGCTCCTGGTACGCGCTGCCCAAGGCGGAGCGCCAACGGATGATGGATGAGCACGTGCGCATCGGGCGCAAGTATCCCTCCATTCGGCTCAACACGACCTACTCCTACGGCCTCGACGACCAGGAGTTCGTGGTCGCGTTCGAGGGCGACAACCCGGCGGAGTTCCTCGACCTGGTGATGGAGCTGCGCGAGAGCGAGGCGTCGGGGTACACGCTGCGCGACACGCCGACATTCACCTGCGTCCAGATGTCGCTGTGGGACATGCTCGACGCGCTGGGCGGGGCGGGCGCCGCCGAACCCGTGGCCCGGCGCCCCGCGCGCGCCGACGGCTTTACCCCGGTGGCGACACTGGCCGAACTGCCGCCGGGGAAGAGCGCGCGGGTGTACGCGGCGGGCGAGGCGGTCGCGCTGTTCAACGTGAATGGCACGATCTACGCGATCGCCAACCGCTGTACCCACGCGCGAGGGAGTCTCTCCGAGGGCACGGTGGACGCCGCCGCCTGCGTCGTGACCTGCCCCTGGCACGACGCGAAGTTCTCACTCGAGACGGGGCAGGCGGTGGGCGGCCCGGCGACGATCCCCGTCCCGGTCTACCGGGTGAAGCTCGAGGGGGACACGGTGCTCATCACGCCCCCCCCCGCCGTCGCGCGCGAGCCGACGGGTGCCCCCCGGTCCTAACGACAGCCGCTTCTTGAAGGCCTGCCGCCGCGAGCCGACCGACGCGCCCCCGGTCTGGTTCATGCGACAGGCGGGGCGCTACATGGCGGAGTACCGCGCGCTCCGCGAGCAGCACTCCCTCCTCGACCTCTGCCACACCCCCGAGCTCGCCGCGGAGGTGACGCTCCAGCCGCTGCGGCTCGGCGTCGACGCCGCGATCATCTTCGCCGACATCCTGCTGCCGTTCGAACCGCTCGGCCTCGGGTTGTCGTTCGCTGCGGGGGAAGGGCCGCAGCTAGCGACGCCGATCCGCACCCCCGCGGATGTGACGCGGCTGTCACCGGTCGATCCCGCCGAGCATCTGGGCTACGTGCTCGAGGCCATCCGGCTCGCCGTGCGCGCGCTGTCACCCGTGATCCCACTCATCGGGTTCGCGGGCGCGCCGTTCACGCTTGCGAGCTACGCGATCGAGGGGGGCTCGTCGCGGACCTTCGATCTCACCAAGCGCTTCATGTACGAGGAGCCCCACGCCTGGCACGCCCTGCTCGGCAACCTGGCCGAGCTCGTAGGCAAGTATCTCGCGGCGCAGGCGGCCGCGGGCGCCCGGGCGCTCCAGCTGTTCGACAGCTGGGTGGGCTGCCTCTCGCCCGCGGACTACTGCAACTACGTCCTGCCGCACAGCCGGCACGCGATCGAAGTGGCGAAGGCGAGCGGGGTCCCCGTGATTCATTTCGGGACCGGCACCGCCACGTTCCTCGCCGAGTTCGCCGCCGCGGGTGGCGACGTGGTCGGGGTGGACTGGCGGATGCCGCTCGGGCGCGCCTGGGAGATCATCGGTCCCGCCCGTGCCATCCAAGGAAATCTCGATCCCGTGGCGCTGCTCGCGCCCACGCCCGTTCGCGAACAGATGGTGCGTGACGTGCTCGCGCAGGCGGCCGGGCGGCCCGGCCACATCTTCAACCTGGGGCACGGCATCCTGCCGGAGACACCGGTCGAGGCGGTCCGTGCCGTCGTGGAGCAAGTGCATGGCGGCTGAGCGGACCGCGGTTCTGCTGATGGCCTACGGCGGCCCGAATACTCTCGACGAGGTCGAGCCCTACCTGCTCGACGTGCGCGGCGGGCACCCCACCACCCCTGCTTTGCTCTCCGAGATCCGGGAGCGCTACCGCCGCATCGGCGGCCGCTCCCCGATCCTCGCGCTGACCCAGGCCCAGGCGGACGCCCTCGCCCGCGTGCTCGGCTCCACGTACGCCGTGTACGTCGGGATGCGGCATTGGCATCCCTACATCAAGGACGCGGTGGAGCGGATCGTGACGGCGGGGCACCGCCGTCTCGTCGCCATCGTGATGGCGCCGCACTACTCGTCGCTCAGCGTGGGCGCGTACGAGAAGAAGCTGCTGGAGGCGACCGCGGGGCGGCTCGAGGCCGCTTTGGTGCGGAGCTGGGGGGATCATGCAAGCTTCCTCGAGGCGGTCCAGGGCAAGGTGACCGAGGCTCTGCGACGGTTCCCGGCCCCCCGCGCGGTGCAGGTGATCTTCACCGCGCACAGCCTCCCCGAGCGCATCGTCGCGGCGGGCGATCCTTACGCCGACGAGCTGCGCGCGAGCGCCGCCGCAGTCGCCGGGCGGCTCGGCCTCGGCGCTTGGCGCTTCGCATTTCAGAGCGCGGGCGCGACGCCGGAGCCGTGGCTCGGCCCCGAGGCGGCGGATGTCATCACGGAGCTGGCCGGGCAGGGGCAGCGGGAGCTCCTGCTCGTGCCGATCGGGTTCGTGTGCGACCACCTGGAGACCCTCTACGACATCGACGTCGAGTACCAGGAGCTGGCTGGGAAGCTCGCGGTGCGGCTCGAGCGCACGGCGTCGCTCAACGACGCGCCGCTCCTGATCGAGGCGCTCGCGGACATCACCCGCACCGCCGTCGCCGAGCGGGGATGGGAGAAGTGAAGGTCGCCGTGGTGGGGGCGGGGATTGCGGGGCTCAGCGCCGCGTACGATCTCCTCAAGGCCGGCGCCGACGTCACCGTGCTCGAGAGCGAGCGGCGCGCCGG
>JACOVF010000050.1 GCA_016177465.1 Gemmatimonadota bacterium | reverse complement strand
GAGCAGCAGGCCGAAGCCGAAGCGGTGATCCGGGAGCTCGAGGTGGCGAAGCTGTGGGCTGATCCGATCGTGACGGAGGTGCTGCCGCTCGACAGGTTCTATCCCGCCGAGGCGTACCACCGCGACTACTACCGCCGCAACCCGGATCAGGGGTACTGCCGTGTGGTGATCGCCCCCAAGGTGGCGAAGGTGCGCAAGCACTACTTCGAGAAGCTGCGGAAGTGAGCGGGCTATCACTCCCCGTCCGTCCCCCCTCTCCGCGATGCGGAGAGGGGGACAGAGGGTGAGGTCCGGGTGCCCGAGCTCCCCGACATCGAGCTGTATCTCCACGCCCTGCGGCCGCGGGTCGTGGGGGAGCTGGTCGCCGCGATCCGGATCGCGAGCCCGTTCGTGCTTCGCTCGGTCGAGCCACCGGTGGCTGAGGTCGTGGGGCATCGGGTGCGGGAGCTGCGCCGGCTCGGCAAGCGGATCGTCTTTCGCCTCGACGGCGACGATTTCATCGTCCTGCACCTGATGATCGCGGGCCGCCTGCACTGGAAGGCGCCCCATGCGGGTATCCCCGGCCGGTTGGGCCTCGCGGCGCTCGATTTCCCCACGGGCACGCTGCTCGTCACCGAGGCGAGCCGGAAACACCGCGCCGCGCTGCATCTCGCGCGCGGCGCCGCTGCGCTCGCCGCGCACGATCCCGGTGGTCTCGAGCTGCTGAAGGCGACGCGCGACGAATTCGGCCGGGCGCTCACGCGCGAAAACCACACCCTGAAGCGCGCCCTCACCGATCCGCGCCTCTTCAGCGGCATCGGCAACGCCTACTCGGATGAGATCCTCCACGCGGCGCGCTTGTCGCCGCTCAAGCTGACGTCGCAGCTCCACCAGGAGGAGATCGCGCGGCTCTACCGTGCGACCCGCGCCACCCTCGCCACCTGGGTCCAGCGGCTCCAGGCTGAGGTGGCCGACGGATGGCCGGAGAAGGTCACGGCGTTCCGTGAGGGGATGGCGGTGCACGGGCGTTACAAGAAGCCGTGTCCCGTCTGCGGTTTGCCGGTGCAGCGGATCCGCTACGCCGAAAACGAGGCGAACTACTGTACCAAGTGTCAAACCGGTGGGCGGCTGCTGGCGGACCGGGCGTTGTCGCGGCTACTCAAGGAGGACTGGCCGCGGTCGCTGGAAGAGCTGGAGCGGCGGGGCCTCCGATAGGGGGGTAGATTCGCCCCATGCCAACACAGCCGAAGACCTCGGTGCTCATCGAGGCCTGCGTCGATTCGGTCGAGTCTGCGATCGCCGCCGAGCGTGGCGGGGCGGGGCGGATCGAGCTGTGCGACAACCTGGTCGAGGGGGGCACCACGCCCAGCGCCGGGACGATCGCCGAATGCCGCAAACGGCTTCGCATCCCGATCTACGTGATGATCCGGCCGCGCGGTGGCGACTTCCTCTATTCGGCGGCCGAGGTCGCCGTGATGCGGCGTGACATCGTCCAGGCCGAGGCACTTGGCGCCGACGGCGTGGTGCTGGGACTCCTGCAGCGCGACGGGACGGTGGACGTGGCGCGCACGCGCGCGCTCATCGCTCTGGCGCGGCCGCTCGACGTAACGTTCCACCGCGCCATCGACGTCTGCCGCGACCCTGAAGAAGCCCTCGTCGCGCTGATCGCCCTCGGCGTGGACCGGGTGCTCACCTCCGGCCAGGCGCCGACGGCCTGGAAGGGCGCGGCGGTGATCGCGCGGCTGGTGCGGCGCGCGGCGGGGCGGATTGCTATCCTGCCGGGCGGCGGCATCGACGAGCGGAACGCGCGCCGGCTCGTCGAGCGGACGGGCGCGCGGGAAGTGCACGTGCGGGGGACCGCGCCGGTGAAGAGCCGGATGAAGCACCGCAGCCGGCGGGTACGCTTCCGCTCGCGCGGCCGGACCGACGACTTCGTGCTCGACGTCACCGACGAGCGGCGCATCCGACGATTGGCGCGCGTGTTGAGCGGGGTGAAGAATCAGGGTTCCTAACGCAGGAGAAGGACGATGCACCGAGCGATCGTGTGGGCCCTCGCATCCCTGGCTACCGGCGTGGCCGCCCTGGCGGGCCAGGGCAGCCCTGCCGGCGCGGCCGCGTCGTACGTGCCCGACCCGGCGGCCCTGCGGGCGGCGACGGCCAGCGAGCTGCGCAACGTGGTGGAGCGCTTCTCGGCCGACCGCGCTGCCTTGCGGCGCCGCTACCGCGTGGAGTACTCCCCCGCCCGCCGGTCGGCGCTGCGCGACTTCTACGCGGGGTGGCTCGCGACGCTGCGGGCTGTGAACTTCGACGCCCTGAGCCAGGACGGCCGGGTCGATTACCTCCTGCTCCAGAACGAGCTCGACTACGGCCAGCGGCTGCTCGCGCGCGACGAGCGGCTCGTGGGCCAGACGGGCCCGCTCATGCCGTTCGCGAAAGCGATCATGGACCTCGACGAGTCGCGTCGCCGCTTCGAGACGAACGATCCGGCGGTCACGGCGCGCACCCTGGCCCGCCTGGCCGACGACATTGGGAAGAGCCGCCAGGTGGTCGAGGCCGGCACGAAACCCGATTCGTCCCCGGGCGCCCTGCGGCCGACGAAGATCGTCGCCTTCCGCGCCGCCGCGATGCTCACGGACCTGCGGGGCACGCTCGAGGGCTGGTTCAAGTTCTACGACGGTTACGACCCGCTGTTCACCTGGTGGGCGAAGGCGCCCTACCAGAAGGCCGACTCCGCGTTGCGCGGCTACGTGCAACTGCTGCGCGAGAAGGTCGTGGGGGCGCGGCCGGGCGAAGACGAGCCTATTGTCGGCCTGCCCATCGGCCGCGAGGCGCTGCTCGAGGATCTGATCAACCAGCTGATCCCCTACACGCCCGAGGAGTTGATCGCCATCGCCCAGCGGGAACTCGCCTGGTGCGAGGCGGAGATGAAGAAGGCGGCGCGGGAGATGGGGCTCGGCGACGACTGGAAGGCGGCGCTGGAGCGCGTGAAGAGCGACCACGTCCCGCCCGGAAGGCAGCCCGAGCTGGTGCGCGATCTGGCGCGCGAGACCGTCGACTTCCTGGAGCGGCACGACCTCGTGACCGTGCCGCCGCTGGCGCGCGACATCTGGCGCATGGAGATGCTGAGCCCCGAGCGGCAGAAAGAGGCGCCGTTCTTCCTGGGCGGCGAGGTGGTGCAGGTATCCTTCCCGACGAGCACGATGTCGGAGGAGGACAAGCTGATGAGCATGCGCGGCAACAACATCCACTTCTCCCGCGCGGTGGTGCACCACGAGCTGATCCCCGGGCATCATCTCCAGGGCTTCATGACCGACCGCTACAACCCGCATCGCGGCGCGTTCGCGACGCCGTTCTGGCACGAGGGCAACGCATTCTACTGGGAGACGTTGCTGTGGGACCTGGGCTTCCCGCGGACGCCGGAGGACCGGATCGGCATGCTGTTCTGGCGCATGCACCGCGCGGCGCGGATCGTCTTTTCGATGAGCTTCCACTTGGGGCAGATGACGCCCCAGCAGGCGATCGACTTCCTGGTGGACCGCGTGGGCCACGAGCGCGCCAACGCCACCGCCGAGGTGCGCCGCTCCTTCAACGGCGACTATTCGCCGCTGTATCAGGTGGCGTACATGATCGGCGGGCTGCAGTTCCGCGCGCTGCACCGCGAGCTGGTGCAATCGGGGAAGATGACGAACCGCGCGTTCCACGATGCGATCCTGCAGAGCGGGTCGATGCCGGTGGAGATGGTGCGGGCGCTGCTCGCGAAGCAGCAACTGACCCGCGACTACCGGGCGCGGTGGAGGTTCGCCGGGGAGGCGCCGGGGCACTAAGGGGCGGTCGGCGGGTCAGCGCGGCGGCGGGAAGCGGGCGCGGCCCACGATCACCGTGACGTTGTCGCTGCCGCCACGCTCGAGCGCCAGGTCGAGCAGGCCCCGGGACGCCTGCTCCGACGACTCCATGATCCGGAGTCGCTCGGCGATCTCCTGATCGGTGACGTGCTTCGTCAGGCCGTCGCTGCAGAGCAGCACCACAGAGCCGCGGCGGATGTCGAAACGCGTCACCTCCGGCGTCGCCTCGCGGCCGCCGATCGCGCTGGCCAGTACGTGGCTGAACGGGGACGCCGCCACGCGCTCCGGCGGCAGCGCACCGCGGTCGACGAGGTCCTGCGCCACCGTCTGGTCCCGCGTCACCTGGTGGAGGACGCCGTCCGAAAGGTGATAGCAGCGGCTGTCCCCGACCTGCATCGCGTACATCCACGGCCACACGGCGATTGCGAGCGTCAGCGTCGTCGCCATGCGCTCGCCCTCGGGGCGCGTGGCCGCCTCGGCGCGGACCGCGGCGTGGGCCTCGAGCGCGGCCCGGCGCAGGGCGTCGAGGAACTCCTCCTCCCCCTGGCGGCCCGCGGCGTGGTAGCACCGCAGCGTCGTGGAGACGTACCGTGTGAGGGTTTCCACTGCGAGCTTGCTGGCCTCGCCTCCCGCTGTGCCGCCCCCCACGCCGTCGGCCACGAGGAGGATCGTCGCGAGCCGCTCGCCGCGCAGCGGCAGCCGCTCGGCGTCGGGGAGGCTCGTGCCGTGAATCACCACCTGTGGGTGGACCGTACAGACGAGAAAATGATCCTGGTTTTCCTTGCGGACCTTGCCGGGGTGGGTGGCCCCGAACAAATCGAGCTCGTCGTCCCGCGGCTTCGGCCCGGGCGCGGCGGAAATCGTGGTGGTGCGCAAACCGATGGGAGCCATCGTCGCCTCCTCGTCGCTCACCGCACCGGGAGCAGCCCCCGGTAGACCGGTGGACCGTTCGGTGCGGATACCACGAACAAGTACTCCTCGGGCCCGAGGGTGACCCGGGCGTCGAACGTCTCGCCCACCCGCACGATCACCGTCGCCGGCGGCAAGTCCGCGCCCTCGTTGGCGAGCGGGCGCCAGGCCACAGGCGTCGAGTGCGTGGTGATCTCAGTCATGCGCGATCCGATTCCCCGGTGATTGGTGCGTCAAGCGACGCACCTAGCGCGGCAGGCGTGACTTCAGCTCCGCGAGCCAGTTGAGCACCAGCACGAGGCCGGCCTCCGCCTCGCGGAGGTCGCGGCGCACCATCACGAAGCGCCGGTCGTCGGGTGTCACGGCGTAGTAAGCGTGATAGCCGTCCGAGTCGAACTCCTCCGAGCCGGGGAGCAGCTGGCGCGGGGTGGCCGTGGCGAAGGTGGGCCCGGGCGGAACGGCTGCCACCATCAGCTCCTCCCGGCCGCCGCGGTAGAACAACTCCCGGCTGCTGTGGGCCCAGACCGGCTCGCTGCCTCCGCCGACCGACACCTGCCACTTCGCCCGGTTGGTCTCGGGGAACGGACGCACGTACACCTCGCGGCGTCCCGACTCCTCAGACGTGTAGGCGAGCCAGCGCCCGTCGGGAGACGGCGCCGCGGAGTACTCGTCGACCGGCGTCACGATCAGCGGGTGAGGCGCGCTGTCGATTCCCGGCCGGATGGCCAGGATGTCGCGCACCCCGTACCCACCCGATCCCACGCGGTAGATCACCGAGCCATCGCGCAGCGGGAGGCCCTCGTCGATCTGTCTGGTGTCGGTGACGAGCAGTTCTTCCTGCGCGCTGCCATCCGCGCGTTTCACCCAGAGCTGCTGCTTTCCCCTGCGGCTCGACACGAAGGCCAACCGCGTGCCGTCCGGCGTCCACGCCGGCCGGCCGTTCGTTTCGCCCTCGAACGTCAGCCGGGTCAGCGGGCCGGTGGCGAGCTGTTTGACCCAGATCTGCTCCCCACCCTCCGCCGCGATGCTCACCGCGAGGCGCCGGCCGTCGGGGGAGAGGGCCAGGCTGTTGAACTGCCCCCACCACGAAGAATCGATCGGGGTCACGCGTCCGCCGCGGTCCACCCACACCAGCTGCTCGCGCTCGCCGCTGCCGGTGGTCTGATAGAGGAGGGTGCCGGTCGCCGACAGCGCGAACTGGGCGGTGCCGCTGGTCTGGTCGATCCGCACGCCTTCGAGGATGGGGATTGCCGGCCCCGACAGCGCCAGGCGGCCCTGATCGAACGGCGCGACCCACAGCTTCCCATCGGCTGTGACGTACACCAAGTATCCCGGCGCCGCGTAGTGTGCTTGCACCCCCCGGGTGAGCACGCGCGTCCGGCCGGACGCGAAGTCCAGCACGGCGATGTCCGCGCTCGCCAACACCCCACGCCACACGGTGACCAGGGCACCCTTCCGGTTGGGCAGGACCTGGACCCAGTCGTGCTCCCGCTCGCCGCTGGCGCTGTCGAGGGTGCTGACCTGCTGCACCGCGCCCCCCGCAGCCGGGATGCGGCCGACGACGCCGTTCGCCCGGTAAAAGTACACGGTCCCGTCGGGAGTCCAGTCACCTCCCCAGGGCCCCGCCGAATCGGCGACCACCGTTCGGGCCGGGCCTCCCTCGACCGCGACCACCTTGAGGCTGCCCGGGTTTCTGGTGAAGAACGCCACGAACCGGCCATCGGGAGAGAAGAAGGGCGAGTGCGCCGCTTCCGTGCCGGGCAGCGGGCGAGCGTTCAGCTCGCGCAGTTCCCGCACCCAGAGTCGCGTGCCCACGGTGTCGGGGCCGATGTAGGCCATGCGGGCGCCGTCCGGTGACAGCGCGAACCGGCGCGTCGCGGCCGGGCGCAGCGCCTCGCTCGGCGGCAGCGCGATGGTCACGCGGGTGACGGGCTTCGGGACCGGGCGGAGCCAGCTCCACACCGCGATGGCGGCGGAGAGCGCCGTGAGCGCCGGCCACGCCCAGCGGAGCGCACGAGCTGGCAGAGCCAGCGCCGCGACCGGCGGCGGGATCGGGGCGGAGGGCAGGGAATAGCCCGGCGTCGCAAGCGCGTGGGCGAACTCCGCCGCCGAGCCGAACCGGTCGGCGGGGAGCTTCTCGAGCGCCGTGAGGACGGTCGCCTCGACGTGCGGGGGAATCGTGTGGCGCTGGGGGAGCAGCGGCCGGGGCGTCTCCGTGACCACCTTGGCGACGATCGCCTGCGCGGTCGGCCCCGTGAACGGCGGCTCCCCCACCAGCATTTCGTAGAGCACGGCGCCCAGCGCGTAGACGTCGCTCCGGGGAGTGATCTCCTTTTCTCCCATCGCCTGCTCGGGGCTCATGTAGTGGGGGGTCCCGAGGCTCATTCCCGTCTCGGTCATCCGCGTCCCGCCCGCCGCGCTCACCGCCAGGGCGATCCCGAAGTCCGCCACCAGCGCCTGGCCGTCGTGCAGCAGTATGTTCTCGGGCTTGATGTCGCGGTGGATGACGTGATGGCGGTGGGCGTAGTCGAGCGCGTTCGCCACCTCGCGCGCGATGCGGACGGCGTCTTCGACGGGGAGCTGCTTTTCCCGGGTGAGTCGGTCGCGCAGCGATTCGCCCTCGACGAAGGGCATGACGTAATAGAGGAGGCCGTCCACTTCGCCCGAGTCGATGAGGCCGAGGATGTGGGAATGTTGGAGATTCGCGGTGACCTTGATCTCTTTCAAGAAGCGGTCGGCGCCGATGACGGCGGCCAATTCCGGACGCAGGACCTTGAGCGCGACCTTGCGGTCGTGGCGCGAGTCGTGCGCGAGATACACCGTGGCCATGCCGCCGGCGCCCAGCTCGCGCTCGATCGTGTAATGGCCGGCCAAGGCCTTCGAAAGGCGAGCGACGGCGTCGGTCATGTGAGGCGTTAAAGATGAACCGCGGGCACCGAAACGGATAGATTGTGGCCCATGATCCCCGGTACCTCTGCGAACCCCTTGCGCGTTGCAGTCATCGGCGCGGGTCCCGCCGGCTTCTTCCTCGCCGAGAAGCTGCTCGGCCGCGAGGACGTGACCGTCCACGTGGACCTGTACGAGCGCCTCCCCACGCCGCACGGCCTGGTGCGCTTCGGCGTCGCCCCCGATCACGAGAAGATCAAGAACGTCACCCGCCAGTTCGACAAGATCGCCGCGCGGCCCGGGTTCCGCTTCTTCGGCAACGTCGAGATCGGGCGCCAGGTCACCCTCGACGACCTGCGCCGCCATTACCACGAGATCTGCTTCACCACCGGTGCGCAGACCGATCGCCACATGGGGATTCCGGGCGAAGATCTCCAGCGCAGTCACGCCGCCACGGAGTTCGTGGGGTGGTACAATGGGCACCCCGACTACCGCGACCGCACATTCGACCTAGCGGTCGAGCGCGTGGCGGTCGTCGGTGTCGGCAACGTGGCGGTGGATGTAGCGCGGATGCTGTGCCGCACTGCGGAGGAGCTCGCGACGACCGACGTCGCCGACTACGCGCTCGAGGCGCTGCGCGCGAGCAAGGTCAAGGAAGTACATCTGTTGGGCCGCCGCGGACCAGTCCAGGCCGCGTTCACGAACCCCGAGGCAAAAGAGCTGGGCGAGCTGCCTGGCGCGGACGTGTGCGTGCTGCCCGAAGAGCTGGAGCTCGACCCGCTGAGCCAGGCCGAGCTCGAGCTAGGCGAGGATCACGGCGCGGCCCGGAAGAAGCTCGACATCCTGCGGGAATTCTCCCAGCGTCCGCGCACGGGGAAGCCGCGGCTCCTCACCGTCCGATTTCTCGTGTCGCCGGTCGAGCTGCTCCCGGACGACCAGGGGCGGGTGCGGGCGATGCGGCTCGTGCGCAATCGTCTCGTGGCGGGCAAGGATGGCGCCCCGCGCGCCGAACCGACGGGGCAGTTCGAGCAGTTGCCAGTGGAGCTTGTCTTCCGCTCGGTCGGCTATCGCGGCGTGGCGATCCCGGGCCTGCCGTTCGACGAGAAGGCCGGCGTGGTGCCGAACGAGAAGGGGAGGGTGTCGCCGGGGATCTACGTCGCCGGATGGATCAAGCGCGGGCCCACCGGCGTGATCGGGACCAACAAGCCCGACGCGGCTGAGACGGCCGCGGCGATGTTGGAGGACGCGGCGCGCGGCATGTCCCTCGAGCCGCCCGAGCCGGCGGCGGCCCTCGAGGCGTTGGTGCGGCGGGCCCAGCCGGCGGTCGTCACGTATCCGGACTGGCAGCGGCTGGACCAGCTCGAGACGGCGCGAGGGAAGGCGCTCGGCCGGCCGCGCCTGAAGATGACGACGGTGGAGGAAATGATTGACAAGTTGAAAGGCTAAGTGGCTCAGGGGCTAAGGTTGTGACGGTGCTCACTTAGCCACTTTGCCTCTTGGCCACTCATTCGGGAAGTTCTCTCACCCAGATATTCCGGTAGCGCACCGGATAGTCGTGGTCCTGCAGCGAGAGCGGCAGCCGGTCGGCGTGCGGCTCGTAGCGCGCCGACCGGCCGAACGCCGTCCGGCCGGTGATCGCAACGTCGTCATGTACTAGAACGCCGTTATGAAACACGGTGACGCGGGCGGGTTGCCGCAGCGACCCGTCCGGCGCGAAGCGAGGGCGGCGGAACACGACGTCGAAGGCCTGCCACTGGCCGGCCGGGCGGGAGGCGTTCACGAGCGGTGGTGTCTGGCCGAAGATCGCGGCGGCCTGCCCGTCGGCGTACGTGACGTTCTGATACGAGTCCAGCACCTGGATCTCGTACATGCCCATCAGAAAGACGCCGCTGTTGCCGCGCTCCTGACCCTCGCCCGCAGGCGGGGCGGGCGTGGCCCATTCGATGTGCAACTGGACGTCTCCGAAGCCACGGCGAGTCCGAATCGCCCCCGTGCCGGCCGCGACCTCCACGTAACCGTCCCGCACGGCCCACTTCGCCGGTCCACTGTCGCGCGCCGCCATCCACAGGGAGAGGTCGCGACCGTCGAACAGCACGATCGCGTCGGACGGCGCGGGGACGGCCGGCCGTTCGGGGCCCGGATCCACGACCCGCGGCCGCGGCCGGTCCATCGAGTGCACCGGCCACTGACCGACGAGACACGAAGGGGCTAAGAGGGCTAAGAGGCTAAGTACGAGAATACGCGTCATACGAGATTTCTCAGCACGAACCAGACGTTCGCCGGCCGCTCGGCCAGGCGGCGCATGTACCAGGCGAACCAGGCGCGGCCGTAGCTGATCAGCACGTTGACGGCGGCACCGGCGTCGGCGAGCCCACGCTGCTCGGGCGTCCGGATGCCGTAGAGCATGTGGAATTCGTACGCTCTCGGCCCCACGCCGAGGGAAGCGGCCTTCGCCTGAATGCGGGCGATCAGCCCCAGATCGTGCGTGCCGAACACCGGGCGCGCACCCTGCGGAACCTGCTGCAGCAGCTTGCCGGCAAGGGTGAAGTATTGCGCGTCCACGTCCACTCTCCGCTCGAAGGCGACGTTGGGCGGCTCGTTGTAGGCGCCTTTCACGAGCCGGATGGCGGGCCGCAGCGGCAGCAGCGCGTCGAGGTCCGCGAGGGTGCGGTGGAGATACGCTTGGAGGCAGACTCCGACGTTCGCCCGCTCGGCGCGCAGCCGCCGGAAGATGTCGAGCGTCCGGTCGGCGTAGCGCGACTCCTCCATATCGATCCAGACGAAATTCTCCGTCTCCGTCGCATGGGCGGCGAGCGATCGGAGATTGGCGAGGCACGCCTCAGAGTCGAGGTCCAGGCCGAGGTGCGTGAGCTTGATCGAGATCTGGGCTGGGAGGCGGCGGTCGCTCACCTGGTCGAGCACGCCGTGGTAGTGATGCCGCACGGCGTCGGCCTCGGCGCGGGTCGTGGTCTGCTCGCCGAGCTCCGTGAGGACGGTCCCGATGCCTGCCGCGGCGAGGTCGGCGGCCGCAGCCAGCGCCGCTTCGAGATCCTCGCCCGGCAGGAACCGCTTGACGGCGCGCTGGAAGAAGGCGCGATGCCGCAGTTGCGCCGCGAGCCACTGGCTCCGGGAGGCGCGGAGCAGGAGGTTGCGGGTGACGCCCATTGTTATGGCTTCCAGGTGCCCCTGGCGACGGCGGGCACGAACGCGTCGAGCCCCTTCGGGGGGAAGTCGAGCGTCTTTCCCTGCTCGGCGCTCTGGTAGGCGGTCATCAGCAGCTTCACGACGTCGAGCCCGTCATCGAAGGTGAGGAGTGGCGCTTCTTTCCCGAGGAACACGCGAACGAAGTGCCGGTCCTCGGCCTCGTAGCCGTAGGCTGCGGCCTCGTTCGCCACCACCGGCATCAGGCCGATCTCCGCGTTCTGCTTCTCCACCAGGTCCTCGCCGGCCTTGCCTCGGACCTCCCGGCTGAAAAACAGCTTGAGCCCCGAATCGAGCGTGTTCCACGCCATCGAGTATTCGGGGCCCAACAGCTCGGCGCTCAGCCGGAGCCCCGCGCCGACGAAGCTCCACGATGTCGTCGCCTCGCCGAGCACGGTATGACCATCGTCCGCCTCGAACTCGATGGTGACGCTCGCGAAGTCCTCCGCCGGATGCTTCGTGTAGTCCACGTCCTTACCCATCAGCTGCTGGAGCCGCTTCGCGTATTCGGGGCGGCTCCACTTGAGGCTGGCGATGTGCGCGGTGATCCGTTGGGGGGTGAGGGAGGAAAGCGGGGCGCCCGGTTTGGTGAGCAGGTGTCGCACGACCAGCACCGAATGGCACATCATGTCGTTCAGCACACCGCCGCCCTGCAGCTCGCCGCGCCAGAACCATGGCATGTGCGGGCCGCTGTGCTCCTCGGCCGCCCGTGCGAGGTAGGGGCGGCCGGTGAGCGAGGCGCCCCGTGCCCACAGCAGGGCGTGCCCCTCTACCACTTGGGGGGCGAACGCCTGGTTCTCGAGGTAGCCGTGCTTCAATCCGGCGCCCTGCACCAGGTCGTGTACCCGCGTCGCCTCGGCGACGTTGCGCGCGAGCGGCTTCTCGCAGGCGATCCCCACGAGCGCACCCTTACCGCTCCGCACCGCGTCGACGATCTCCTCGACGTTCTCGATACGCGTGTGGTTGGGACCGCAGAGCCACAGCGCGTCGATGGCGGAGTCCGCGACCATCGCAGCGATGGAGGGATAGGCTTTCGCCGCGCCGACGCCGAGCCGGTGGGCGAGGGCAGCCGTGTCGGCCGCGTGTTTGTTGTTCGGGCTCCACACGCCCAGCACGTCCGCGTCCCGCACCGCCTGGAAGGCCTGGATGTGGAACCTGGCGTTGAAGCCGCTACCGACGAATCCCACGCCCAGCCGCTTGGCCGTCATGTCACTCCGCTCCGAGAAGGAACCCCTCGCGGAGCGGGTCCGCGGGGTCGATCAGGAATCCGTGCCGGCCGGTAATGTAGGCGGTTCTCCGCGTGCGCGGCTCGGGTGCCCGTCACTCTAGGGACGGTCGTAGCTGACGCCGAGTTTCCGGAGCGCCTCCGGCGGGCAGCCCTTCCACTCGGGCACGAAGGTGTTGCCCTGGTACTGCAGGTCCTCGACGCCCATCCGGCTCGAGAAGAAGCCGGCGGCAGTGAGATCGCGGAAGCTGTTGAAGAACGCGACGCCCTGGCTCAGCTCAGGCTTCGCCCGCCGGGGCCAGGCAATCTCGTCCAGCACGACGGTTCGCTCCGCGTCCGCGCACTGAACAAACGGCTTCCCGAAGCGCTTGCGGTACTGGATGTCGAGCCAAGCCAGCCCGCCGCGCATGGCGGTGCGCCGGTCCTCCGAGCCGTCGGTCATGATGAAGTCCATGAACTCGGGGACGGCGGCGTCGGTGGCGCTGCCCGAGCGCTCGTCCCGCGGGATGATGAGATCGACGAGGACCCGCACGATCTCGTACTCGTGGGCCGTGAAGAACTTCGGCTGGAAGGCGGCGCCCTGGGCGGCGGCCCGCGCCGCGCTCAGGTGCTCGGCCGCCCGGCCCACCTGGGCCGGCGTCCAGTCGAAGGCGGCGGCCAGCGGGGCGAGGGCCAGCAGTTCGATGACATCTCGGCGGTTCATATCCGCCATGGGCTCTTCCCGTTCTGGTGTCGACCGCCGCGGGTCATAATGCCCCCGCCTTGCGTTGCTGTGCGATGTAGTCTGCCGCCCGCCACGCCAACGCCAGAATCGTCCACGTAGGGTTCTTGTCCGCCTGCGTCACGAACGGGCCGCCGTCGGCGACGAACAGGTTCTTCACGTCGTGGGCCTGGCAATTCGCGTTGAGCGCGGAGGTCTTCGGGTCGTTGCCCATCCGTACCCCGCCGAGCTCATGGATGATGCTGCCGCCGTTCGCAATCCCGTACCCCCGCTCGGGGCCGGGCATCGGCGAGAACACCGTCCCTCCCATCTCGGCGACGAGCGCCCGGAACGTCTCCTGCATGTGCTTCACCTGCTTGGTCTCGTAGTCGGTCCACTTCCAGTGGAACCGCAGCACCGGGATGCCCCACCGGTCCACTGTGTTGGGGTCGATCTCGCAGTACGAGTCGTCGTTCGGGATCATCTCGCCGCGGCCCGAGAAGCCGATCGTGGCCCCGTAGTGACGGCGATAATCGTCCTTCAGCTGCTTGCCATAGCCGCCGCCCGGCGGATAGCGGTGGATGCCGCCCATGAACCCGGCGCCCGGCACGCGCAACCCGCCCCACACCTCGATGTGGTAGCCGCGGGGGAAGTCGAGCCGCTTGTTGTCGAGCCACCAGGGCATGTAGACGTGCATCCCTCCCACGCCGTCCTCGTTGTGCGGCACGTGGTCCATCATCTGCGGGATGAACCCCGCCACGTCGGTGCCGGTCGTGTCGGTGATGTACTTCCCGACCACGCCACTCGAGTTGGCGAGCCCCTGCGGGAACCGCGACGACTTCGAGTTGAGCAGCAGCCGCGCCGACTCCAGCGCGCTCGCCGCCAGCACCACCACGCGGGCGCGCACCTGCTGCTCGGCGCCGGTGGCCTTGTCGATGTAACTGACACCGGTCGCCAGACCGGTGCTGTCGGTCGTGACTTCGCGCGCCATCGCGTTGGTGAGCAGTGTCAGCTTCCCGGTCGCCTGGGCCGGGGTGAGTAGCACGTTGGTGGAGGTGAAGTTCGAGTTGGTCTTGCACCCGCGGTTGCACTGGCCGCAGTAGTGGCAGGCGGGGCGGCCGTTCAAGGGGCGCGTGAGGATCGAGAGGCGCGCTGGAATGCAGGTGATCCGCAGGCGGTCGCTGGCCTGTTTCACCAACAGTTCGTAACAGCGGGGTCGGGGCGGGGGCTGGAACACCCCGTCGGGCTCGTTGGGGAGCCCTTCCTTGCTGCCGAAGATCCCGACCAGGCGGTCGACCCGGTCGTACCAGGGCTTCAGGTCGTCGTAGCTGATCGGCCAGTCGTCACCCAGGCCGTCGAGGCTCTTGCGGCGGAAGTCGTCGGGGCCGAAGCGCAGCGAGATGCGGCCCCAGTGGTTGGTGCGGCCGCCCACCATGCGCGCGCGCCACCAGTCGAACTGCGTGCCGGGCGCGCGGGTGTAGGGCTCGCCGTCGAGCTGCCAGCCGCCGATGCAGGCGTCGAACTCGCCGAACGGGCGCTCCCGGGTGCTGCCGCCGCGGCGCGGTGTCTCGTAGGGCCAGGTGAGCATCGCCGAGTCGGCGGTCGTGTTGTCCCAGGGGCCGCCTGCCTCGAGCAGCACCACGTCGGCGCCCGCCTGGGTGAGGACGTAGGCCGCCATCCCACCGCCCGCGCCGGAGCCGACGATGCAGACGTCGTAGGTCTTCGCTTGTCGTCCGAAGCGCATAGGGCCTCGAAACTAGCGCGCGGTGGTTTCGCCCGCCAGCTTGTCTCACCCGCCAGCCTTGAGCGTGTAGCACCACGCCTCACCTTCCAGCACCGTCTCGCCCGTTTGTCGGCTGACCCGGACGCGCAGCTGGCAGACGGGCTTCGTGGCGTGCACGCTCACGACTTCGGCCTCGGCGGTGATCGTGTCGCCGATGGAGACCGGGGCCGTGAACTTCCAATTCTGGCTCAAGAAGACGGTGCCGGGCCCGGGCAGGTCCATCGCGACCAGGGCGTGCAGCAGGCCGGTGGTGAGACCGCCCTGCACCACGAGCTTCCCGAACGTCGTCCGCGCGGCGAATGCCTCGTCGAAGTGCAGGGGATTGCGGTCGCCGGTGAGCCGGGCATAGGTCTCGACGTGCTCAGGTGTGAGCGTGAGGCTGCGGCGCGCCCGCTGGCCGACAGCGACGCTCACACCGTACACACGGCAACGGCCTCGCGCAGCGACGCCAGGGGGTCGCGGGTCGGCACGAACTCGTGGGCCACGTAGCCCGTGAACCCCGTGTCGGCGATCGCCGTGGCGATGGCCCGCCAGTTGAGCTCCTGGGTGTCGTCCAGCTCGTGGCGGCCGGGCACCCCGCCCGTGTGGAAGTGCGCGATCCAGTTCTTCTGGTCCCGGATGGTGCGGATGACATCGCCTTCCATGATCTGCATGTGGTAGATGTCGTACAGCAGTTTCACCCGGGGTGACGCCACCGTCTGCACCACGGCCACCCCGAACGCCGTGCGGTCCCCCTGGTAATCGGCGTGATCCACTTTGCTGTTCAAGAGCTCGAGGCAGATGGTCACGCCGTGCTCCTCGGCGAGCGCTTTGATCCGGTTCAGTCCCGCTACGCAATTGGCAATCGCGTCGGCGTCGCTCCGGCCGCGGCGGTTGCCGAACATCGCGATCAGGTTCGGGGCCCCGGCGCGCGCAGCGAGGGGAATCGTCTCCTCCAGCTCGCGCAGCAGCATGGGGTGGAGCGCCGGGTCGTTGAAGCCATCGTCGATGAAGCCCCGCCGTTCGGCCGGATAGCCCATCGAGCAGACTAGGCCGTACTCGCGAACCTTCTCCCAGGCGTCCTGGCCGAGCAGGTCGATCGCGGCGAGCCCCATCGCGGCGGCGGCGCGGCAGAAATCGGGGAAAGGGATCGCCCCGAACGGCCAGCGGGAGACGGACTGTTTCAGTCTCCCCACGCTGCCCGTAAGGGCAGCGCTGGGCCGAGCCCAGGCTTTAGCCTGGGGACTCAGGGCGGCAGCGCCCAGCGCTGCCAGCGCCTGTCGCCGGTCCATCAAAACCGCAGCCGCCGCAGGTATTGGTAACTCGCCCGGATCGATGCGAACGGATCCTGGGGCTCGTCGTGCTCTACGAAGTAGTGACGGATGCCGGCCTGGTCGCGCCGGGCGAAGATGCGCTTCCAGTCGATCGTCCCCTGGCCGACGTCTACCATGCGGTGGTCGGGGGGGCCGGCCGAGTCCTTTACGTGCACCAGCGGGAAGCGGTTGGGATAGCGGTTGAAGTAGGCGAGCGGATCGCCGCCGCCCTTGGTGATCCAGTAGAGGTCCAGCTCGAACCAGACGTGCGCCGGGTCGGTTTCCTCGAGGAGCACGTCGAGTGGCACGCGGCCCTCGAGCGGGGCGAGCTCGAAGTCGTGGTTGTGGTAGGCGAAGCGGATACCGTGCGCATGCGATTCCTCGCCGGCACGGCTGAACAACTCTGCCACGCGTTTGTAGTCGTCCACGGTGCGCCGCATCTCGGCCGGGATCCAGGCCACGCACAGGTAGCGGTGGCCGAGGTCGTGGGCTTCCTCGAGCACGGTCGCCCAGTTGCGGGAGAGCATCTCGATCGGGATGTGGGCCGACGGCGCAGCGAGGCCGTGGCGGTCGAGGATCGCCCGCATCTGGGCCGGCGTCTTGCCGAAGTAGCCCGCGAACTCGACCTGTGTGAATCCGATCACGGCGACCTGGGCCAGCGTGGCCTCGACGTCCCGCGCCATCGCCTGTCGTAGAGTGTAGAGCTGCACGCCGATTTTCCCCAGCCGGGAAGCGGGCCTCGGGAAGCGGGACGCCAAGGCTGCACCCGCGATCGCGTGAAGAAACTCCCTTCGGCCCACGACGCCCACGTTGTCATTCCGCATTCCGCATTCCGCATTCTGCATTTTCACAGCTCCCGCCGCTTCATCGCCTCCACCGCATACGCCGCGGCCCGCGCGGTGAGCGCCATGTAGGTAATGGACGGATTCTGGTTCGCCGACGACGTCATGCATGCCCCGTCGGTGCAAAACAGGTTCTTCACGTCGTGCGCCTGGTTGTGGGCGTTGAGCACGGAGGTCTTCGGGTCGCGGCCCATCCGCGCCGTCCCCATCTCGTGGATTGTGAGGCCCGGCGGGTTGTCGTTCACGAAGGGGGAGACGTCCGTCGCCCCTACTGCCTCGAGCATCTCCGCCGCCGTGACCGACATGTCCTGGAGCGCTTTGCGCTCGTTGTCGCTCCACTCGCAGTGGATCTTCAGCGCCGGGATGCCCCAGGCGTCCACCGTCTCGGGGTCGGGCTCGACGTAATTCGTGGGCCGGGGCAAGCACTCGCCGAACCCGTAGAACGTGAAGCGCCACGGGCCCGGCGTGCGGAGCGCGTGCTTGAAGCCCGGGCCGAACCCCGCCTGGGAGCTGCCGCGGCCCCATCCCGAGCGGCCGGCTCCGCCCTGGAAGGCATAGCCGCGCAGGAAGTCCGGGTGTTGATCCCTGACGTTGCGGTAGCGGGGCACGTAGATGCCGTTGGGCCGGTCGCCGCGCTCGATGCGGTCCTCGAACCCGGGGATCGTCCCGTTCGCCCCGCCGCCCATCGTGTGGTCCATCAGGTTCCGGCCCAGCTCACCGCTCGAATTGGCGAGCCCGGTCGGGAAGCTCGCCGACTTCGAGTTGAGCAGGATGCGAGTGGACTCGAGCGCCGAGGCGCAGAGGAAGATGACCCGGCCCTGGAACTCGAGCGGCTGCTTCGTCTGGGCGTCGATCACCCGCACGCCGGTGGCGCGGCCCTTCCGCTCGTCGAAAATCACGCTGTGCACCACGCTGTAGGGGCGCAGCGTGAGCCGTCCGGTAGCGCGCGCGGCAGGCAGGGTCACGTGCACGCTGTTGAAGTAGGAGTAGGTGATGCAGCCGCGCTCGCAGGTGCCGCAGTAGTGGCAGGCGGCGCGTCCCCGGTGCGCCTTCGTGAGGATGGCGCACCGGCCGATCGTTACCACCCGCTCGCCGCCATACCGGCCCGCCAGCCGCTCACGCACCCAGCGCTCGGCGCAGTTGAGCTGCATCGGCGGGAGGAACTTGCCGTCGGGGAGCTGGGGAAGGCCCAGCGTCTCGCCGCTGATGCCGATGAAGTCTTCGACGTAGTCGTACCACGGGGCGATGTCGGCGTAGCGGATCGGCCAGTCCACGCCGAAACCGTCCTTCGCGTTCGCCTCGAAGTCGAGGTCGCTCCAGCGGTACACCTGGCGGCCCCACATGATGGACCGCCCGCCCACCTGGCGGCCACGGATCCAGTCGAACGGCTTCCCGGGGGCGGTGGTGTAAGGGTTGTCGGTGTCGTTGACGAAGAACTTGCCGCTCCACTCGTCGCAGGCGTAGCAGTGTTTCTGGATGGGCTGGTCGCGCTCGAGCGCCCGGCGGTCGCCCAAGCCCCGGAAGTGGACCTGCCAGGGGGGCACGTGCTCGACGTAGTCGATCTCGGGCCGAATCGGTCGGCCGGCCTCGAGCACCAGGGTGGAGAGCCCGCGCTCGCACAGCTCCTTGGCCGCCCAGCCGCCGGAGATCCCCGAGCCGACGACGATCGCGTCGAACGTGCGCGCCGCGGCCGCCATCAGAACCCTCCTGGGGCCGGCTGCTGTCGCTCTACACAGCCGTCGTACGTGCCCGGGATCACCTGCCAGCGCAGCTCCTCCATCATCCCCACTTCGGACGTGTAGTAGCCGTACAGGGTGAGCCACTTCATGCGGCTGAAGAAGTGGTCGTCCGGCTTGGCGTGCGCGGCCCGCAAGGCCGCTACCTCGGCGTCGAGCCCGGCGAGGATCGCGGTGCGCTGCGCCTCACTCGCGCCGAGGAAGTCGACGCCGAATGCGCCGCGGCAGCGCGTGTCCACGTCGGCGAGGCCGGCGAGGAAGCGGCCGCGATCCTTGTCGTCGTACCACTCGGCGAGCAGGACGTCCACGAACTCGTGGACCTTCGCCGCACGGGCGCCGGGGGTGTCGGTCTCGGGCAGGATTAGCTCGGCGATGGTGGCGACCGTCTCGCTCTGGTGCGGATCGAGCACCTGGAGCGCGCGGCCCCGAGCGCGCGCATGGGTGGTGATTCCCCGCGCCCGCAGCTCCCCGGGCGAGAGGCCGGCGAACAGGGGCACCGTCGCCGCCCCGCCCAGTACACGGAGGACGTCTCGTCTGTTCATAAGGGTCCAACATCGCACGGCCGCGTGGAGGGCGCCAGAGGGCCTGCGAGGTCGCCGAGCCAGCGCGCCGCAGCTCCACGTTACCGGCGCCGGAACGGGGCGCCGGGCAGCCACGCCGGCATCACATCCGCGTTGGCGACGCGCAGCCCGATCAAGAGCCCGGTCGCGGCGAGGGTGCGCGGCCCGCTCCAGTTCCAGCTCGCGCGCACCGAATCCCCCGGCTGATGGTAGTCGCCCCCCTCGAGCCACGCCTTGGCCCGGCGCACCCACGTCGTGTCGGCCGGGGCACCGAGCAGCATCAGGGCGGGGACGCCGCGCTGCACGAAGGCGTAGTGGTCGGAACGGTAGAACACGTTCTCTTCGGGGAAGGGATCGGGGGCGACGGAGTTGCCGGTGGCGGTGACCACGCCGCGCATCACCGCGCCGAGGTCGGAGTACTCGCCGCCCCAGCCCACGACCTGGGTGACCGGGCCGTAGGTCTCCGTGCCGATGCCGTCGTAGTTGAAGTTTGCGGCGACGCTGTCGATCGGCCACGTGGGGTGCTGGGCCCAGTGCCGGGCGCCGTGGAGCCCATATTCCTCGCCCGTGACGGCGAGGAAGATCACGGAGCGACGCGGCCGCGGCTCCGTGGCAAGCACCTCCCCAGCCGCGAGCATCATCGCGGCGCCGAGCGCGTTGTCGGCGGCCCCGGGGTAGACCGTACCGTTCTCGATACCGTACGCATCATAGTGCGCGGAGTAGAGCACAGCCTGGCCTGCGAGTTTGGGATCGCCGCCCCGCAACACGCCGACGACGTTGCTCCCGCTCACTCGTTCGACTTTCGCCCGTACCGCGAGCTGGACGGTGACGCCCAGGTCGCGTGCCGCGGCCGACCCGGCGCGTGCTTGTGCGATCGCCTCCGAAAGCCCAGCGGCGAGCTTCCCGACCCCCGCCTCGCTCACGTACACCACCGGCGGCTGCGGCGCCGTCTCGGTATCCGCGAGCCGCACGCCGCGCCGCGTGAGATACTGGGCGTAGACCGTGAAGGCCGGACCGGCGGGGTCGGGGAGGATCAGCAGCGCCGCTGCGCCGCCGCGCACCAGCGCCTGGACGACAGCGCGCGGATTCACGGTGCGCTCCCACATCGAGTCCGCCGTCGCCGGCTTCCCCTGCAGGAGCACCGCAAGCCTGCCCTGGAGGTCGAGGCCTGATAGGTCGACGCCGTATCCCACGAACACGACCCCGCCGCTCACGTCAAGCGAATCGCCCGTCACCCGGCCCGCCACGAGGAAGTCGTCGCGGTAGACGAGCCGCGCCTCGCCTGCCGTCAAGGACGAGGTGGGCAGCACCGCGGCGCTGACAAAGTCGATTCGCTGCAGATAACTCCCGCTGTCGCCCGCCGGCTGGAGGCCGAACTGCCGCATCCGCGCGGCGAGGTACTCGGCCGCCCGCTGGCCGCCGAGCTGGCCGGTGCCGCGGCCCTCCATCGCCGGCGAGGCGAGGGTGGTGGTGATCTCGCGGATCGTCGCCTCGCGCACGCCCTGGTAGGCGGCGCGCTCGGCGGGACTGAGACCCGTCGGAGCCTGGGTGACCATAGCGGCGATGAGCGCGTACGCGAATGTCATCGTTGGGCCCCCCCGGCGGCCTTCGCCGTCATGCGTTTGTTGAACCGCTCCAGCTCGATCGGTGCGCGCACGTGCGTACCCTCCCCGATCTTTTCGGCGTCGTCGTGCGCCTCGACGGCGAAGGTGACGGTCCGGTCGTCCACGGCCACCACTCGCGCGCGGGCCGTCACCGTGTGCCCCACCGGCGTCGCCGCCAGGTGCCGGACGTCCACCGCGACGCCCACCGAGTGCCAGCCGGGGGGAAGATACGCCCGGATCGCCTCGGCCGCGGCCACTTCCATCAGGTAGATCATGAACGGCGTGCCGAACGCTTCCGGCATCCCCGGGTGGAAGTGCGCCACGGTCATCTCGCGTGCCACCACAAGGGACTGCGACCCGGCCGCGCCCACAGGGATCCCGGCCGCCACGCTCATCCCGTCATCCGATGCAGAAGCCATCATGCGCCCGTGGCGTGGGTCACTCAGGGCCGGCCGCGCGGCGCCGGCAACCGCAGCCGCGGCATGCTCTCCAGCCGCATCGTCGTGTGGTAGACCACCGCCGCCATCACGACGGCCGCCTGTTTGAGATCGCGGAACGGCGCGAGCCAGGCCGTGAAAATCGGCCGCGCGGCCTCGTTGCCCTGGAGGTAAACGCCGCGGATGCGGCCGGTGCCGTTGTCGAGGTTGAAGTACGCGGAGAGCTTCGCATGCTCGGGCCGAAGCTCGAGCTTCTCCAGGTCGGCGAAGTGGCGGCGGACGTACCCCTCCGAGCCGGCGTAGTTGTCGGACGCTTCCTCGCCGTCCCACAGGGCGATCCGGATGGTGCGCCGCGGCCGGGCGCCGATCGCCTTGAGGATCCGCATCGCTTCCATCGCGACGGCCGATCCCGCGGCGTTGTCGGTGGCGCCGGTGCCAGCGTGCCAGGAGTCGAAGTGCCCGCCCAACATCACGACCTCGACCGCGAGCCGCGGGTCGGTGCCCGGGATTTCGGCGACCACGTTGTAGCCCATGGAGTCGTCGGTCGAGAAGCGCGCGGCAAGGCTCACTTCGAGCCGTGGCCGGACGCCCGCGTCGAGCAGATGCGCCAGCCGGGTATAATGCTCGCGCGCCACAGCGAAGGAAGGCGGATGCTCGTCCGCGCCGTCCAAGTGCGACCAGTAGCCCTGCGCCACCAGCACGTTCGGATTCCGGCGGTACTGGCGGCTGCCCACGAGGCGCGGGCCGTACACGTCCAAGAGGGTACGCGCAAACTGCATCACCTGCGAGTGCTCGAAGCCCTCGCGACGGATGCGGGTGATGGCGGCGGTGTCGACCGCCTCCTGGGCCAGCAGCGGGGTGGCGGTGAGGAGCAGGATGCCGAGCAAGTGTGGTGCGGCCACGAACAGGGGTCCTTGGTCGAGGGGGGTGCGCGGCGGCGCGTGCCGCTCGTCCGCCGATAGTCCGTAGGTTCGGCGAGACTGAACGCGTGGTTCCAGGTATTCGTGCGAAAGCCGTAGGCATTCCACAGCATCGCCAGCGGCTCAAGGTAGCGCGAATTCTCTATCCCGCCCAGGTCGATTGCGCGGTCGCCGTCTTCTTGGCGTCGGCGTCGTTGCCGCGGATGACCATGTCCAGCGGGCCGCCCGGGAACTGCACGCGGGGCGAGGGCGAGCGGGTTCCCGGTCTGGCCATGGCCCGAGGCGCACGGTACCATAGAAAGACGCCGTCTATGGGCAAATCTCGCAAGCGCCAACCGCCGGGGTGGGCCGATGAGGTCCGGCGGATGCAAGCGGCCACGCTTCGCATCGCCCAAACCGCGGCCACGGCCGCCACCGTCTCCAGCCTCCTCCGCGACGTCCACGCCGTCGTTCGTGACCTGATCCCCGCCGAGCGCTTTTACGTCGCGCTGTACCACGGCCAGACCGACACGCTCACCTTCCCCTATGTGGCGGGCGCGCCTGCCGAGGGGCTCGCGCCGCGCCGACCCGGCAAGGGCCTGACCGAATACGTGCTGCGCACGGGGGAGCCGCTGCTCGCCACGCCGCAGGTGACGGGGGAGCTGAAGCGCCGCGGAGAGGTCGAGCCCGAGCTCGGTCCGAACGGCGACTGGCTCGGCGTTCCGCTGCGGACCGCCGACCGGACGTTCGGCGTGGTGGCGGCGCAGGGGCTGGACGCGGTGCGCTTCACCGAGCGGGACCGCATGCTGCTCGAGTTCGTCGCGACGCAGATCGCCTGTGCGCTCGAGCGCCGGCACGCGGAGCAGGCGTTGCGGGAGAGCGAGGAGCGCTACCGCACGCTCTACGACGACACACCGTCCATGTACTTCACCGTCGATCCGGACGGGATGGTGCTGTCGGTGAACCGATTCGGCGCAGCCCAGCTGGGGTACACGGTGGAGGAGCTCGTCGGCCAGTCGGTGCTGCGCGTCTTCCATGACGCCGACAAGGCCGCGGCCCGCGAGCGCGTGGCCGAGTGCCTCGCGCACCCCGGGCGGGTATTCCACTGTGAGCTCCGCAAAGTGCGCCGCGACGGCAGCATGCTGTGGGTGAAAGAGACGGCGCGGGCCACGCGGGGGCGGAGTGTCGAGCCGGTCGTGCTGATCGTGTGCGAGGACATCACCGAGCGGAAGCGGGCCGAGGAGGATCTGCAGCGGGAGCGCCGCCTGTTCATGGGGGGGCCCGCCGTCGTGTTCCGGTGGATCGCGGACACCGCGGGGCGCGTCGAGTACGTCTCACCGAACGTCCACGTGGTATTCGGGTACACGGCCGACGACTTCGTCTCGGGGCGCGTCCTCTACGAGCAGGTCATTCACCCCGAGGATCTGTCGCGCGTGGTCGCCGAGTTGGACGCCTACGGCGAGCGCGGGGCCGCGCGCCTCCAGCAGTTCTATCGCATCGTGCGGAAGGACGGCGGGGTCCGCTGGCTTGACGACTTCACTGTGTTCGCGCGGGACGAGCACGGCCGGGTCACCCATTACGAAGGGTACGTCCTCGATGTGACCCACCGTCGGCATGCCGAAGAGGCCCTGCGCGCCGCCGAGGAGAAGTACCGGAGCATGTTCGAGAACGCCATGGAGGGCATCTTCCAGACGACGCCCGACGGCCGCATCCTCACCGCGAACCCGGCGGTGGCCCGGATGCTCGGCTACGAGTCGCCGGCGACGCTGATTGCCCAGACTTCCGACCTCGCGCGGCAGCTCTACGCGGACCCCTCGCGCCGCGCCGAGTTCCGCCGGGCCCTCGAGGAGCGCGGCAGCGTCACGGGGTTCACGACGCAGGTGTACCGCCGCGACGGCAGCCTCATCTGGGTGTCGATCACTGCCCGGGCGGTGGTGGACGAAGCCCACCAGCCGCTGTACTACGAGGGGACGATCGAGGACATCACCGAGCGTCAGCGCGCGGAGGAGGCGGCGGCTGCACAGCAGCGGTTCCTCCGCCAGGTGATCGACCTCAACCCCAACCTCATCTTCGTGAAGGACCGGCAGGGCCAGTTCACTCTGGTGAACCAGGGGCTGGCTGACCTGTATGGCGCGGCGGTGGAGCGCCTCCTCGGCCGTACCGATGCCGACTTCAACCCCAACCCCGCAGAAGTGGAGCGCTACCTCCGTGACGACCGGGACGTGATGGACACTGGGCGGCCGAAGTTCATCGCCGAGGAGCCCAACACCGACGTCCGCACCGGAATCACGCGCTGGTTCCAAGTCATCAAGGTGCCCCTGGTCTCGCCGGACGGCGTGGCGCGGCACGTGCTCGGTGTGGCGACGGAAATCACCCAGCGCAAGGAGCTTGAGTCGCAGCTGCGGCAGGCCCAGAAGATGGAAGCCGTGGGGCAGCTCGCCGGCGGTGTCGCCCACGACTTCAACAACATGCTCACGGCGATCATCGGCCTGAGCGCCCTGCTGCTCCGCGACCGGACGCTCGCCGGCCCGCACCGGCGGGAAGTCGAGGAGATCCAGGACGCGGCCCGGCGCGCGGCCACTCTCACCCAGCAGCTCCTCGCCTTCAGCCGCCGGCAGGTGCTGCAACCAACGGTACTCGACCTGAACGTCGTGGTGGCCGAGATGGAGGAGCTGCTGCGTCGCCTGGTCGGCGAGCACATCGAGCTGGCGACGTCGCTCGCGACGGACCTCGGGCTGGTACGGGTGGACCGCAACCAGCTCGAGCAGGCGATCGTCAACCTGGTCGTCAACGCGCGGGACGCGATGTCCGGCGGCGGGTGGCTCACGATCGAGACGGCGAACGCCGAGCTCGATGCGGCCTACGCGGAGAGCCACCCCGGCGCGCAGCCGGGCCGGCACGTCCTGCTCGCGGTGACCGACACCGGCGTCGGGATGGACCGTGAGACACAAACCCGCATCTTCGAGCCGTTCTTCACCACGAAAGAGCGGGGGAAGGGCACGGGTCTGGGGCTCGCCTCGGTGTACGGGATCGTGAAGCAGAGCGGCGGGTGGATCTGGGTGTACAGCGAGCCGGGGCGGGGCAGCACCTTCAAGATCTACCTGCCCCGGGTGGAGGAGCCGCCCGAGCGCGCCGTGTCGCGCATCGCGGTCGAAGAGCCGGCAGGGGGCACGGAGACCGTGCTCCTGGTGGAGGACGAATCCGCGGTGCGCGGCCTCGCCCGAGAAGCGCTGGAGCAGTTCGGCTACCAGGTCCTCGAGGCCGCGGACGGGGCGCAAGCGGTGCTGCTCGCCCGGGACTACCCCGACCGGATCCACCTGCTGCTCACCGACGTCGTGATGCCGGGGATGCCGGGGAGCGAGCTGGCCGAGCGGCTGGCGCGCGCGCGGCCGGACATCAGGATCCTCTTCACGTCGGGGTACGCGGACACCGCCGTGTCCCGGCGCGGCGTGCTGGCCCTCGATGTCGCCTTCCTGCAAAAGCCCTACACGCCCGAGGTGCTCGCCCGCAAGGTGCGCGAGGTGCTGGACGCGCCGCCGCGGTGACTAGCGCGAGCGCGCGGTGGATCTCGGCGGGGACCGTAGAGGCGGGCGCGGAAGGCGAGGGCCACCGGTCAGATCCAGCGACGCACGCGCGCGGTACTGCCGATAGGCGTCACTGAACTTCCGCTCGAGGTACCGCTCCTCGCGCACGATCACGGCCTGCTGGACCAGCAGCACATCGTCTCCTGCGAACGCCCGCACGGCATCGAGCCAAGCCGCTGTCACACCGCGGCCAGACGCTGAATGACCTGCGACTCGTAGACCGTCGCCCCCTCCCGCCCCTCCTTCGCCACCCGCACCATCGCCCGTGCCACCACCTCGGCCGCGATCGGCCGGTAGTTGGCGAGCGGCCCCACGAATGCCCACGAGACCGCCCGAGACGCCACGGTGGCGATGCGCTCGCCCAGGCGGAACTCGGCGCGCGCGCCCAGCAGGAGCGACGGCCGGAAAAGGTGAATGCCATGGAGCGGCAGCGCCCGGACCGCGTCCTCCACCTTGCCTTTCACCCGATTGTAGAACACGCGCGACCGCGGGTTCGCGCCAAGCGAGCTCACCAGGAGAAGCTGCTTCGCGCCGCGCGCCGCCGCGAGCCGCGCCAGGTCGTGCACGTAGGTGAAGTCCACCTTGTAAAAGGCGTCCTGCGATCCCGCCCGCCTGATGGTGGTGCCGAGGCAGCAGAACACGTCGTCGGCCTGCGGGAACGGCGCCAGCTCGGCGAGCCGGTCGAAGTCGGCGACCTGCTGCACCAGCTTCGGAGCCCCGAGCGGAAGCGTCCGCCGGGTGAGAACGGTGACCTGGCTGTAGTCGTGGTCGGCCAGCAGCAGCTTCAGGACGTGCCCGCCGACGAGCCCGGTGGCGCCGGCGAGGAGCGCGGAGCGCGGACTCGTCAAGGGCTCCCCGCCGGCGCCCCGTCG
>JACOVF010000049.1 GCA_016177465.1 Gemmatimonadota bacterium | reverse complement strand
TCCGTCCACCGCGCCACCTCTGCCTCGAGCACGTCCAGCAATTCCGGGCCGTACCGGATCAGGAAGGACGCGAGCGTCAGCACGCGCTCCTGCGGCTTGCCTCCCGGGCACACTGACGCTCGGGCGCGGGCGATCTGTCCCACCAACGCCTCGTTGGCCCGCTTCAGACTCCCCACGAGCTTCTTTTCGATATCGTAGGTGCTACCGAGGGCCGCGTTGCGCGCCGACACGACGGTGCGTTCGAGGGTCGGGTCGGTCTGCGCCACGATCCGGGCGAGCCGCGCGTAGTCCTCCTCGAGGTGGCGCCGGGTGTCGGCGAACGCCGCCGCGACCTCCGGCCCCAGCGACTCGCTGACCAGGTGGGCCTCCAGCGCGCCCGGAGCGCCCTCGAAATCGGCGAGCGCGAGGCCGTGCTTCTGCATCAGCTTCTCGACCCGTCCCTCGAGCAGCACTCCCGACCAGCGCGGCACCGGCGTCTGCCGCTCCACGCCGAGGGCCCGATACAGCGGCTCCGCGTCCGGCAGGTACCCGAGCTCGCCCGGCCCGGCGAGATAGGCGACCGTCGGAAACAGTGCCGCCTCCACGACGGGCCGCAGCAGCACGTTGGCCGAGAGCCGCTCCGGCGTTTCGGCGGCGATCCGCTCTACCAGGTCCGCCCGGCTGAACCGCTCCCCGCTGCGCCGGGTCACGTAGCCCCCATCCACGGGACGCAGCCGGTCGCGCCCCGCCCCGGCCTCGACCAGGACCGGCGTCAAGCCGTCCGGGAGGGTAGTGGCGAGCCCTTTGAGGATCCAGGGCGTCGCCGCTCGCTTGGCTGCCCGGTGGTGGGCACGGAACACGGCCAGTCCCTTCGGCCCGAGCACAACGTTCACCGCTTCCGCGAATGCGTCTGCTAACGTTGCCTCGGGGCGGTACGCGGCCTGGAGCCACTGGAACACCGCGGCCTTGAACTCCGTGTCCGGCGTGTCGGCGTGTAGCCGCTCCAGCGCCGCGGCGATCTCCGGCCCGCACGGCTCGCGCGCCAGCGGGAGTTGCGGCGCCGTCGGCGACCGGTCGCGCAGGACGATGCGCGTGACGTCGCCGCCCGCGGTCAGAAACCAGGCGTGGTTCCCCTCGGCGAAGTCGTGGTCGTCGCCCGCCACCCAGAACACCGGCACCACGGGCACACTCCGCTCCCGCTCGAGGCGCCGGGCGAGCGCGATGGTGGACAGCGCCTTGTGGATCGTATAGAGCGGGCCGGTGAAGAGACCGGGCTGTTGTCCGGTGGTCACCACGAGCACCTCCCCTGCAACCAGCCGGTCACGGCCGGGGCCGGGAAGACATGCTTCCACGAGGCGCGGATCCACCCGGCGCGGGGTGCCGGCGCGGGGCCGCTCGGTGGCAGCGGCCAGTGGGGTAGTGACGATCTTGGGGATCAGGCACGGACTCCGACGAAAATGGCGCGCGGCGACGCCGGGGTGAGCGGAGACGCATCGTAGTCGCCGCACCGCTCGGCGACGCGGAAGCCCGAGGCCTCGAGCAGCTCAGCGAGCTCGCCCGGAGTGAAGAGCCGGACGCGCTCCTGGAAGCTCCGGCCCTCGTCGCGCAGGCGGATCGTCTTGATCACGAAGCGCCCGTCCTCGCTGATCACCCGGGACACGGTCGCCGACGTCGCGCCGCGCGCGAACTGCTCCACCGGCTTGAGCGAGCACCGTACCTGATCGGCGTTGAGATAGTCGAGCACGAACCGTCCTCCGGGCGTCAACACCTCGGCCACTTCTCCTACCACGTGGCGATGCTCGGCGTCCTCACGGAAGTAGCCGAACGAGGTGAACAGGTTGACCGCCACGGCAAACAGGCCGTGCTGGAACGGTAGGGCGCGCATGTCTCCGCGCACGAGAGGCGCCCGCGTCCGCCCTCGGGCGCGAAGCAACATGGCCAGCGAGAGATCGAAGCCAACCACCCGCGCTCCGTGGCGCTCCAGTTCCGCCGCGTGGCGCCCCGCCCCACACGCCAGATCGAGCACCCGGTCGCCGGGCCGCCACGGCGCGACGCGGCGCACCAGCGCCACCGCCCGACGGGCGTCCTCCTCGTCCCGGTGGGGGTAGAGGGTGTGGTACTCCTCCCCGAACCACTGCTCGAACCATTCGGTCATTCGCTGAAGACATCCGCCTGAAACAGGAAGACATCGGTCCCGGGTTCCCACCACGCGCCCGGGTGGAGCCCCGCCTTCTGGCAGGCCGCGGCGAGAAACACTTCGGGGTGCCACCCGCGCTCTGCGGCAACCTGCGGCAGAAGCAGCCCGGCGTTGCGCCCCCGACGGATCAGCAGGCCGTCTCGTCCGATCACGATGCGTGACGGGTCGAGGGGCGCGGGGGCTAGCACCGGCGTCGTGAGCACGGAGATCTCCAGCCGGATCCGCGATACCTCGTCGAGGGCCACGGGTGGAAACCGGGGGTCGTCCCGTGCCGCCGCGATCGTCATCCGCCGCACCACTTCACCGAGGGCGAGGTCTGCCGGGATGTGCCCGATGCACCCGCGCAACGCCCCTTCAACTTCTAACGTCACGAACGCCCCCCGCATGAGCCCCGCCGCAGGGACGGCCGGCGGCTCGGGCGCCGGCGCGTCGCGGGCGTAGGCCTCGAGCGTCGCGCGCGCAAGCCGTAGCAGCGCCTCGCGGTCGGCGGCGGTAAGCTCAGGGTCCCCGATGGTACGGCTCTCCCCGCCGGATCGTATAGGCCCGGTAGAGCTGCTCGTACAGGATCACGCGCGCCAGCTCGTGCGGGAACGTGAGCGGCGACAGGCTCCAGATCCGGTCGGCGCGGTGCAGGACTGGCTCCGGGAGCGCCTCTGCCCCACCGATCGCGAAGGCGACGTCGGCGCTGTCCATCTCCCAGCGTCCGGTCTGCTCGGCAAGCTGGGCCGAGCTCCAGGCCCGACCGGTTCGCGACAGCGCGACAAGCCGCGCACCCTCCGGGATTGCCCCGAGGATCCGCGCGTCGTCCTTCACTTCCCGCTCCTCGACGTGGGTGTAGTGCCGCAGGCGCTGGAGGTAGTCGTCACACGCCGCGCGGAGCGCCGCGTGCTTCATGCGGCTCACCGCGACGACGTGATAGCGCATCAGGCATACATCCCGCGGAGCCGGTGCATCGCGGCCACGCGGTCGATCGACAGCATGTACGCGGCGATGCGCATGTTCACCTTGTGCTTTTCCGCTAGCGCGACGACGTCGTTGAACGACCGCACCATGATGGTCTCGAGCCGGCGGTTCACCGTCTCCTCGTCCCAGAAGTAGCCGCCGCGGTCTTGCACCCACTCGAAGTAACTCACCGTCACCCCGCCCGCGTTCGCCAGGATGTCCGGGACGACGAAGATGCCCTTCTCCTCGAGGATCTTGTCGGCGGCAGCCGTCGTGGGGCCGTTGGCGCCTTCACAGATGATCTTGGCCTTGATCCGGGGAGCGTTCTTGCGGGTTATGACGTTCTCCAGCGCAGCGGGGACGAGCACGTCGCAGTCCAGAGTGAGCAGCTCGTCGTTGGTGATGGTGTCGGCCTTCGGATACCCGGCGAGATGCCGATGTTGCGCCACCCACTTCTGCAGGTCGGCGACGTCCAGCCCCGTGGTGCTGTGGAGCGCACCCGACTTGTCCGACACCGCCACGATGATCGCGCCTTCCTTGGCCATCAGTTCGGCCGCGATGGATCCGACGTTCCCGAACCCCTGCACCGCCACCCGGGCCCCCGTGAGCGACAGCCTGAGCTTGGCGAGGGCCTCGCGGGTGACGAACATGCACCCCCGGCCTGTCGCCTCACGACGGCCCAACGAGCCCCCCATCTCCACCGGTTTCCCGGTGACGACCGCGGTCACGGTATGGCGCTTGTGCATGGAGTAGGTATCCATGATCCACGCCATCACCCGCTCGTTGGTGTTGACATCGGGCGCCGGAACATCGGAGTCCGGCCCGAGCGTCTCGATGATCCCCGCCGTATAGCGGCGCGTCACGCGCTCGAGCTCGCCCATCGACATGGTCGAGGGGTCGCACACGACGCCACCCTTCGCCCCGCCGAACGGGATGTTTACGAGCGCGCACTTCCACGTCATCCACGCCGCCAGCGCCTTCACTTCCTCGAGCGTCACGTTCAGGTCGAAGCGGATCCCACCCTTGGCCGGACCGCGCGAGGTGTTGTACAGCACCCGGTATCCGGTATAGACCTCCACCTCGCCGGTGTCCCGTAGGATGGGCACCGAGATGATGATCTGCTTCTCGGGGTTGCGGAGCACCTTGTACAGGCCGGGGTCGAGGTTGAGGAGCTTGGCGGCGTGATCGAAGCGCTCCATCATCGCCTCGAACGGATTCTCCTCCGCGAGGAAGGTGTCTTTGTCGCGGAACAAGATGCGGGCTTCGGAACCTCGAAGGGTGTCAGTCATGGTATCCGTGCGAGAAGTCGGGTGACGGCGTCCGCGTTCGATTCCCAGGTTACGGTAAGGACCGCCACCAGCGGCTCGCGTACGTTGGCCGGCCACCGGTGGCGGAGTTTTACGGCGTCCTTTTCAGTGACTACAACATAATCGGCCTCTCCGGCCGACCGCACCAGCAGAGCGAGATCGGCGTCCCCGTAGGTGTGATGGTCTTGGTACGCCAGGAGTTGCACGGTGGCGCGTGACGCCCGGATCTGCACCGCGAAGCTGGCCGGATCGGCGATCCCGGCCGCGGCCACCACTCGCTTCCCGGCGAGCACCGCGAGCGGCAGCCGGAGCCCCGTGACCAGGCCTTCCAGCCGGGTGAGTGCCAGATGGGCGACCGCCACTGGGATCGTGGGGTGACGGTCGGCGAGCCGAGCGGCGAGCTGCGCGGCCTCCTCCGCCCTGGCACGCTTGCGGGTGACCACGACGGCGTCTGCTCGCGCCAGCGCCCCCCACCCCTCCCGCCAGGGGCCGGCAGGCAGCGGCCAGGGGACGAACCCGGCGTGCTCGGCGCTGACTACCGCGAGATTCACGTCCCGCGCCACGTCGAGCCGCTGGTAGGCATCGTCCAGCACCAGCACCAGCGCCCCGGCGTCCGCCGCCCGGTGCGCCGCCGCTACGCGGTCGGCGTCCGCGACCACGACGGCACCGGGGACCAGTTGTTGGTGCACCAGGGGCTCGTCGCCGCCGTAGCCGCGCAGCAGGATGCCCGGCGTGAGGCCGCGGCTCTGAAGGGAGTTCGCGATCCACGCCGCGAGCGGGGTCTTGCCCGCGCCGCCCACCGACAGGTTCCCCACCGCCACCGCGGGGAGCGGCAGGCGGCGGACCTTGAGCCACCCCGCGCGGTACAGCGCGGCGCGGGACGCCATCACGACACGGTGCAGTCCCGCCAGCGGCAGCAGGACGCCGCGGGCGAACCGCGCCGAGAGCGTGCGGCTCCGCCACAGCCAGTGCGCGATGCGGTGGGTGTTCATGGTCCGTGCGTGACCACCCGCAAGGCCCCTTCGACCGCCGTGATCCCGCGGCGCAGCTCGTCCTTGCCGTGGCCCACCTCGAGCACGGGGCCGTACACGACCTCGATCCGCGCGAACGGCTTGGGGATGCAGAACCGGTCCCACGAGTCGATCCACCACGCGGCTGAGGCCCGCGCGCCGATCGGCAGTAGCGGCACGTGGGCGTGCTGGGCCGCCGCCACGGCGCCCGGCTTCACCTGCTCCGCCGGCCCGCGCGGCCCGTCGGGCGTCACCGCCACTTCCGCGCCGTCCTCCAGGGCGCGGACGATCCCGAGCAGCCCCACCTCCCCACCGCGCTTCGACGACCCGCGCACGAAACGGTAGCCCCAGCGCTGTGCCAGCGCGGTCAGGTAGCCGCCGTCGCGGTGGCGGCTGATCAGCAGGACGACCTTCTCATTCCGGTGGTGATGCAGCAGCGGCAGGATGCGGCTATGCCACAGCACGAACACGAACGGCCGCCGTGCGGTCCGCAGAGCGCGCAAGTGTTCCTCCCCGCGCACGCGCACACGCCATGTGGACGCGAGCAGTCGGACCAATCCCATGCCGATCACCGACGCCACCGGCTCGGCCCACCGCAGCTTCACCCGAGCAGCTCCGCGGCCAGCGCCGCTACGCGCTCCGCCGCTCCCGGTGCGCCGAGCCGCTCGCGCACCAGGGCGAGCCCCTCGCGCTGGCGCCGAGCGGCCGGGCCGTCCGGGTCCAGCAGCGGCAGCACCGCGGCGGTCAGGTTCTGCGGCGTGGCGCGCGATTGCAGCAGCTCGGGCGAGACCTCGTACCCCGCCACCAGGTTCACGAGGCCCACCCACGGCACCTGCAGGAGCCGCCGCGCGATGATGTAGGACAGCGCGTTCAGGCGGTACGCGATCGCCATCGGGACGTCGGCCAGGGCGGCCTCGAGCGTGGTCGTCCCCGACTTGCAGATCCCCGCGTCGGCGGCGGCGAACACCGGCAGCGGGTCGCCCTGGTGGATGTGGATCGCGCCGGGGTCGGGATAGCAGCCCCGCGGGGTCCCCGCCACGACGACCTGCACGTCGGACCGAGTCGCCGTGATGCGCCGTGCCGCCTCGCGGAATTCCGGCCAGAGGCGGCCCACCTCCTGCGCCCGGCTCCCCGGAAACAGGCCGAGCGTGAGCCGGGCGGGATCAAGCCCGAGGGCGCGTCGCGCCTCGGCGCGTGGGGGTGGCGAGGGCCGGTCCTTGAGTGGGTGCCCCACGAAGGTCGCGGGCACCCCCCGCTCGCGGAAGAACCCCTCCTCGAACGGCAGGATCACCGCCAGACGGTGCACCGGCTTCAGCCGCGGTACCCGTCCCGCTCCCCAGGCCCACATCTGCGGGGCGATGTAGTAGAGGACCGGAATCCCCGCCGCGGCCGCCGCGGCAGCGACGCGGAGATGGTAGCCCGGGTAATCGACCAGGATGACGAGGTCGTAGCGGTGCTCGCGGAAGGCACGCCGCACCCGGCCCAGCAGCCGGTAGTGCGCCGGGATCTTGCTCAAGGCCTCGACAAACCCCACTACCGAAAAGGACTCCATCCGGTCGAGCACGCGGGCGCCGGCGGCTTCGAGCCGCGGGCCGCCGAACGCCTCCAGCTCGACTCCGGGGAGGCGGCGCCGCAGCGCGGCGGCGACGGCGGCGGCGTGGTCGTCTCCCGACGGCTCGCCCGCCGAGAGGTAGATGCGGTGGGGCCGGCTCACGGCCGCGTGGCGGCCAGGGGCGAAGCCTGGACGGCGTCGGCGACGCGATACGCCAGGGTGAGGGCCTGGCATCCCGCGGCCCCGGAGACGACGACCTCCCCTTCCCCCCGCACCGCGCGGATGAAGCTCTCGAGCTCCAGCTTCAACGACTCCGCCTCGGGCGCCTCGAGCCGAACGTGCTCCACGATGTCCTCGAGCTTCGTGGCGCCAAGGCTCTGCCAGCCGGGCTTCAGTCGGTAGAAGTGCCCGTTTCCCTGGGCGAGGTCGAGGGAGAAGTACCCGGTCGGCTGGAAAATGCGGAGCTTGCGGGTGCGCTCGCGTGACACGCGGCTCGCGGTGATATTGGCGACCGCGCCGTTGGCGAACTCGACCCGTGCGTTGGCGATGTCCACGTGCGGCGTCAGCACCGGCACACCAGTCGCCCGCACTTCGGTCACGCCGGAGCGCACCAGCTCGAGCACCAAGTCGAGGTCGTGGATCATCAGGTCGAGGATCACGGCGACGTCGGTGCCGCGGGGTTGGAACGGGGCGAGCCGTTCGGTCTGGAGGAAGCGGGGCTCCTCCAGGTACGGCGCCGCGGCGCGCACGGCGCGGTTGAACCGCTCCACATGCCCGACCTGCAGGATCACGCGCTGCTCGGCGGCAACCCGGACCAGCTGTTCGGCGCCGGCGACCGTGTCCGCGAGCGGCTTCTCGATCAGCGCCGCGATGCGACGGGACAGCACCGCCAGGCCGACCTCGGTGTGAGCCGACGTCGGGACGGCGACCGTCACGGCCTCGATGCGGTCGAGCAACGCGTGGAGCGACGGATGCGCGACGGTGTCGAGCTCGCGCGCGACGTGCGCCGCCCGGGCAGGGTCGCTGTCGTAGATGCCGGCGAACTCGACTCCGGGGAGCCGTCGCAGGAGACGCGCGTGGTGGAAGCCCAGAGCACCGGTGCCGATCACCCCCACGCGCACCGGCCGCTCGCTCACACCAGCACTCCCCGCTGGCTCGCCTCGATGAACTGCAGAAAGGCCTCCACCTCCGGCACCGACGGCAGCTCGGCCCGCACGCGCGCGATCCCCTGGCTTACCGTGAGGTCGGAGTTGAACAGCAGGCGGTACGCGCGCTTCAGTGCCAGCTTCGTCTCGGCGGAAAAGCCGGCGCGCTGCAGTCCGACAGAATTGAGCCCGTAAAGATGCACCGGGTTGCCCACCGCCTTGGTGTAGGGGGGCACGTCCTGGTTGACGCGCGATCCGCCGCCCACGAAGGCGTAAGTGCCGATGCGCACGAACTGGTGGATCGGCGTGAGGCCCGAGATGATCGCCTTATCGTCCACCGTCACGTGACCCGCCATCTGCACCCCGTTGGCGACGACCACGTCGTTGCCAATCACGCAGTCGTGCGCGAAGTGGACGTACGACATGATGAAGCAACGCTGTCCCACGGTGGTCTTGTGGGTCGCCGTGGTGCCGCGGTTGATGGTGCAGTACTCGCGGATGATGGTGGCATCCCCGATCTCGACCCACGTCTCGTCGCCCTTGTACTTCAAGTCCTGGGGGTCGTTGCCGATGATGGTGCCGTAACCGATCTTCACGCCGGTCCCAATGCGGCTGTTCCGCTCGAGGACCGCGTGAGCCGCAATCGTGCTGCGGTCCCCAACGGTCACCTTCGGCCCGATGATCACGTACGGGCCAACCGTCACGTCCTGGCCCAACTGGGCCGAGGGATCGACGATCGCGGTGCGGTGGATCACTTGTCGATCACCATCGCCATCATCTCGGCCTCGGCGACCATTTGGCCGTCTACAAACCCCTGGCCCTTCATGCGGCAGGTCTTGCCGCGGAACTGCAGCATCTCCAACTCGAAGCGGATCTGGTCCCCCGGCACCACGGGGCGGCGAAACTTCACGTGGTCGAGGGACATGAAATAGACGACCTTATCCTCGACGTTCTGCCCCTCGAAGTGGCTCATCAGCAGCATTCCGCCCACCTGCGCCATCGCCTCGATGATGAGCACGCCCGGCATGATCGGGTGGCCGGGGAAATGGCCCTGGAAGAACGGCTCGTTGATCGTGACGTTCTTGATGCCGACGATGCGCTTGTCGCCCTCGATCTCGAGGATCCGGTCCACCAGCAGGAAGGGATAGCGGTGCGGCAGGGTGTCGAGGATGCGACCGATGTCGATCGCCGGGGCGCCGGTTCGCTTGCCCGCGCGCGCCAGCGCCCGGGCCAGCGCGATGTTGCCCGAGTGAGAGGGTCGCGTCGCCACGATGTGGGCACGGATGCGCGCCCCGGTCAGCGCCAGGTCCCCGACGATGTCGGCCGCCTTGTGGCGCACGAACTCGTCGGGCCAGTGCAGCTTCTTCCCGTTCACGATGCCCCGCTCGTCCAGCACGATGGCGTTCTCCGACGAGGCCCCCTTGATCAGCCCCCTGGCCTTGAGGGCCTCCACCTCGCTCGTGAAGCCAAACGTGCGCGCCGGCGCCAGCTCGGCCTCAAACGTCTGCGCCGTGACCTCGTAACTCCCCGCCTGGCGCCCAATGAGCGGGTGGGGCCACTCGATCGTCACCGTGAGCCGGAACGACTTCGCCGGGGCGACCACGTAACTCGCGTCGCCCTCGGTCACAGTGAAGGGCGCCTGGACCGTGAGGACCACGGGCTCGCCGCCCACGTCCACCGGGCCGGCGCGCCGCAGCGCCTCGAAGTACGGCTGGACGCTGCCGTCGAGGATCGGGGGCTCCGGGCCGGAGAGCTCGATGGTAAGGTCGTCGATCTCGTGTGCCGCCACTGCGGCGAGCAGGTGCTCCACGGTGTGGATCGTTGCCTCGCCCCGACCGATGGCGGTGCGGCGCTCGACCGCCTCCACCTCGGTGAGGCGCGCGGGGATCTCGGGGCGGCCGGGGAGATCGACGCGGCGAAACAGGACCCCCTGGCCGGCGGGCGCTGGCAGGAAGGCGGCCTCCGTCGCGGCCCCGGTGTGCATCCCGGTGCCCGACAGCGACGCCTTGTCGCGGACGGATCGTCTAAGGAGCGGGCTCATCCGTGTCTTCCCTGGCCAGCGAGCGGTGCACCAGCGCCTCCACGTCGTCGACCATTCGAACCAGGCGTTTGATGGCAGCCGCGGCGCGGAGCTGCTCGCGGTGGTCGCGCGCGGGATATCCCGAGATGCTCGCGCCGGGCGGCACTTCGCCCCACACCCCCGCCTGAGCGGCGATGCGCGCCGCGCGGCCTACGGTGAAATGCCCCGCGAGGCCCACCTGCCCAGCGATGATACAGTCGTCCTCGATCCGGGTGCTCCCCGCGATTCCCACCTGCGCCATGATCAGACACCGCGCTCCGATGCGGACGTTGTGGCCCACCTGCACGAGGTTATCGATCTTCGTGCCGTCGCCGATCACCGTGTCGTCCACGCTGCCGCGGTCGACCGTGGTGTTGGCGCCGATCTCGACGTCGTCCCCGATGCGGCAGCAGCCGACGTGCGGGATCTTGCGGTGCATCTCCCCCGGCGTCCCCGTGATGTACCCGAAGCCGTCCGAGCCGAGTCGCACGCCCGCGTGCAGCATCACACGGTGCCCGATCACGGTGCCGGGATAGCACACCACTTGAGGAAACAGCTGCGCGTCGTCGCCGATCACCACGCCGTCGCCGATAACGCACCCGGCGTCGATTCGCGCATTGCGGCCGATGCGCACCCCCTCTCCCAGCACGACGTGCGCGCCGATCCGGATCGGGTCCTCCCACACCGCCCCCCTCCCGATGACGACCGTCGGGTGAATACCCGGTTCCCACACCGGCTGGGGATAGAGCAGCGGGATGAGGGCTTGGAGCGCGCCGTGGGGGTTCGGCACGACGACCCGCGTGGCCGGCCCCGGAGTCTGCTCGTACTCCGGCTTGACGAGCACGACCCCGGCCCTAGTGTGTTGAAAATACGGGAGATAGCGACCGCTCGCAAGAAAAGCGAGATCGCCGGGACCGGCCCGATCAAGTGGGGCGATCCCGGCGACGAAGACCTCACCGGGCCCGACCAACCGGCCACCGGTGAGGACCGCGATCTCGTGCGCGGAAATGCGACGGCCGCCGCGCGCCGCGGTCACGAGCGGGACGTTACGGCGCCTGCTGCACGCGCTGCAGCACCCTCGCCGTGATGTTCAGGGCAGGATCGGCGGAGACAATGGGACTCCCCGGGGCGTCGGCGTCGAGGATGAAGGCGTAGTTGCCCTCGGCGCGGATGCCCTGGATAATCGAGTTCACCCGCTGCTGGATGGGGGCGAGCAGCTCCTGCTCCCGCTGCCGCGCGCGGTCCTGCAGCTCGTTGGTGCGCAGCTCGAGGCGCTGCTGCAGCCCCTGCAGCTCCCGCTGCTTGGCCGTCTTCGCGGCGGGCGACAGGGCGATCGACTGCTGGTCGAAGGCCTGGACTGCGGAGTCAAGGTGCTGCTGGAGGTGTTGCACCTCCTCGCGGTAGCCCTGCAGCTCGCGACTGAACGTGGACTCCGCCGCCGCGTAGCCCGGGGTGCGCTGCAGAATCTCCCGCGAGTTGACGAACGCGATTCTCAACGCGGGAGGTGGAGATGAGGGAGCCTGCTGCGCCAAGAGAGGCACGGCGCTCACCAGGGCGACGCAAACGGCGACCGCACGCTTCATACACGTCTCCAAAGGAATTGGCATCAGAAAAAGTTGCCCAGTTTGAAGTGAAGTTTCCAGCCGGGCGCGGGCCGCCCGTTCAAGTCGACCCGGTCGAAGCCGTAGGCATAATCAAGGCCCAAGGGCCCGAGCGGGGAGATCAGTGAGACCCCGATCCCCGCCCCGCGGAACAGCCGGCTGGGGTTGTACTGGCCGGCGCGGGCCCACACGTTGCCGGCGTCGTAGAAGGCGCTGACGTAGAACATCTGCGACAGCCGCATCCCCAGTTCGCCGGTCATCGTGAAAAACGCCTTGCCGAACGCGTTGGGGCTCGCCCCGCGGCTGCTGGCCCTCGGGTCGAAGCCCTGCGGCGTGATCGAGAACTCGTCGTAGCCCCGCAGGGGGACGCCGAACTGGGTGCCACCCACCGTGAACAACTGCTCGAAGAACGGGGCGTCGCCGAACACGAATCCGGACCGGGCGGCGAACCCCAGCACGAACTTGACCGGGGAGCCGCCTGCCTTCCCGCCGAGCTGGCCGAGCGGGGCGTACCAGCGGCCCTCAAGGTCGACGCGCTGGAAGTTCCCCTTACCACCCAGCGGCCCGCCGCTCTGGGACAGCCCCGCCGATACCATCGAGCCCGCCGTGGCGAATGGCAGGTCGATCCGCCGGTCGCGCAGGATCGAGAGGCCGAGGGTGGAGCGGAGACAGTTTTGGCAGCCGAAGCGGTTGCGGAACGCTGTGTTGGTGGCCGAGCCGGTGAAGGACTGTTCGTCGATCCCGTAGGAGACGAACAGCCGGGTGTAGCGGTCGCCGAACACGGGGAAGCCGAACTGCAGGTTGCCGCCGCGGCGACGCAGCCGCCCCACGTCGGCGATCTGGTAGCGCAGCCGGGTGTTGTGCACGCTGATTGTGCCCGAGATGCGCGACTCGCGGATCGCCGGATCGGTGAAGGACAGGTCGAAGTCGTTGATGTTCTTCCCGAACTGCCACTGGAACCGGCCGCGCTTGCCCTGCCCGAACAGGTTCGGCTCGTCGAGCCCGAGGAACCCGCCCAGCCCCGTGCCCTGCCCCACCGAGGCGCCGAAGTTGATATTGCCGGTGTGCTTTTCGGTAACGCGGAAGATCACGTCCACATCACCTTGGTCGTTGGCGGGCCGGGTGTCGGGGAACGGCAGCGGCTGGTTGAAGAACCCAAGATTCGAGATGTTCTGGTACGAGGCAATCAGGGCGTCCTGGCGGAAGATATCGCCCGGGATCAGGACGATCGCCTCGCGAATCACCCGCTCGTGGGTCACATCGTTGCCACGGATCTCGACTTTGTTCACGATCGCAGGCGCGCCTTCCTCGATCATCCAGCGCAGGTCCACGACCGGCTGGCCGTCGGCGCCGGTGCGGCGCAGCACGTCGGGCCGCACCTGGACGTAGATGTACCCGTTGTTGTAGTAGGCGGTGCGGACCTTCTGCGTGGCATCGTCCCAGTTGGCCTGATTGAAGTACATCGCGCCCCGGCGGGTCCCCCGTAGGCCCAGCAGGCCGGTCCGGCGTTGCTCGCGGAATGGATAGAAGGTGTCCAGCTCCTCGGTCGAGAAACGCCGGTTCCCCACGATCTCGAAGCTGCCGATCCGGTAGGGGTCGCCTTCGCTCACCCGCACGACGAGCGCCGCCTTGCCGGTGGATTCGTTCACCATCACGGTGTCGCCCAGTACCTGGAAATCCACGTAGCCGCGCTCCCCGTAGAAGCTGGGGAGGCGCTCCTGGAGGTCCGTGACCAGCTTGTCGTCGTCGTACTCCCCCGAGCGGAACCACCAAAACCCCTCGGGCTTCGACTTCATCTCGTGGGCGATCTGCCCGTCGGTGAAGCGGGTATTGCCGTCAATCACCACCTGCGAGATCGCAACCCGGCGCCCCTCATTGACGTCGAACACGATCCGCACGCGGCTTGATTCGGCTTCGTAGACGGGCAGGACCCGGACCGATGCGAGGTAGTACCCCTGCGCGCGGTAGAGCGAGTCGATCCGCGCCCGCGAGCGCTCCAGCGCCGCTGGATCGAGCGGGCGCCCTTCGGCCAGCGACACCTTGTCCTTGACGCCGCGCTCGCCCAACCGCTCGACGCCCCGCACCGTCCACTTCAGCAGCACGGGCCGCTCGCGCACCCGGATCAGCAGCAGGGCGCGGCCGTGTGCCGTTTCCTGGTCGACCTGGACGTCGTCATAGTTACCGGTGGCGTAAAGGGCCTGAACCGCACGCTGCACATCGCGGTAGGCGACCGCGCGGCCAGCGATCAGGCCGCTCGTGAGGATCACAGTGGGCGTCGGGACCCGCCGGTTCCCGACCACGACGATCGAGTCCGGCGCGCGCACGGTGCCTTCGCCCTGCGCCCGGACGGGGCGCGGGGCGAGAGCGGCGGTGACGAACAGGATGAGGACGGGAAGCTTGCGGGTCACGCCTTCGAGCCGGAGAGTGCGCGGAACGCCAAGTGCTCCTTGTCGGACGCGACATCCACCTCGATCTCCTCGCCCCGCGCAAACTCGCCGACCAAGATCTTCTCCGAGAGCGGATCCTCGACGTACTTCTGGATGGCCCGCTTGAGCGGCCGCGCCCCGTAGTGCTCGTCGTAGCCATGATCCACCAGGAAGCTGCTGCCGGCCTCCGTGAGCTTGAGCGTCAGCTCCTCATCGCCGAGGCGCTTCTGGACGTCCCGCAGCAGGATGGTGACGATCTGCGCGATGTGGTCCCGGGTGAGCGGGTGGAACACGATCACGTCGTCGAGCCGGTTGAGGAATTCAGGGTTGAAGACCTTGTTGATCTCCTCCTTGACCTTCTCCGACATCCGCTCGAATGACGCTCGCGTGTCGGGCTGGGCGAAGCCCAGGGTCTTGCCCTTCACCATGTCGCGGGCGCCGACGTTCGACGTCATGATCACGACCGTGTTCTTGAAGTCGATGACGCGGCCGTAGTTATCGGTCAGGTGGCCTTCGTCGAGCACCTGCAGCAGGATGTTGAAGACGTCCGGGTGCGCCTTTTCGATCTCGTCGAGCAGCACTACAGAGTACGGCTTGCGCCGCACCTGTTTGGTCAGCGTCCCCGAGTCCTCATAGCCCACGTATCCGGGCGGCGCGCCGATCAGTCGGCTCACGGAGAACTTCTCCATGTACTCCGACATGTCGACGCGGATCAGGGCATTGGCGTCGGCGAAGAGGAACTTCGCCAGCGCCCGCGCCAGCTCGGTCTTCCCCACCCCGGTGGGCCCCGAGAAGACGAACGAGCCGATCGGCCGTTTCGGGTCCTTCAGCCCCGCCCGGCTCCGCCGGATGGCCCGGGAGATGACCGTGATCGCCTCGTCCTGGCCCACGACGCTCTGGTGCACCTCCTCCTCCATCCGCAACAGCCGGGCGGTCTCGGCCTCCTGCAGGCGCGTAACCGGAATCCCGGTCCAGCGAGACACGATGAACGCGATTCCTTCCTCGTTGATCGTCGGCCGCCGCGTCTGGCGCTCCTTCTCCCACTCCTCCTGTTTGCGGCGGATCTCGCTCTGCAGCTCCCGCTCCTGGTCGCGCAGGCTCGCCGCCCGCTCGAAGTTCTGGTCGCGGACTGCTGTCTCCTTCTCGCCGTTGATCTGCTCGAGCTTCTCCTTCAGCGTCTCGACCTCGGGCGGCGGCACCTGAGCCGCGAGCCGCGCCCGCGCCCCTGCCTCGTCGATCACATCGATCGCCTTGTCGGGCAGGAAGCGGTCGGTGATGTAGCGCTCGGAGAGCTTCGCCGCCTGCTCCAGCGTGTCGTCGGGGATCACCACGCGGTGGTGGTCCTCGTAGCGCTTCCGCAGGCCCTTGAGGATCTCGATCGTCTGCTCCACCGTGGGCGGGTCCACGATCACCGTCTGGAACCGCCGCTCGAGCGCCCCGTCCTTCTCGATGTACTTGCGGTACTCGTTCAGTGTCGAGGCGCCCACGCACTGCAGCTCACCGCGCGCCAGCGCAGGCTTCAGCATGTTCGACGCGTCGACCGCCCCCTCGGCGGCGCCCGCGCCCACGAGCGTGTGCAGCTCGTCGATGAAGAGAATGATGTTGCGGTTCTGGGCGATCTCGTTGATCACCGCCTTGAGCCGCTCCTCGAACTGGCCGCGGTACTTCGTGCCGGCGATCACCGCCGCCATGTCGAGCGACAGCACCCGGTGGTCCTTGAGCGCGTCGGGACACTGGCCGCTCGCGATCAGCTGCGCGAGCCCCTCGACAATCGCGGTCTTCCCCACGCCGGGCTCGCCGATGAGCACCGGGTTGTTCTTCTTGCGGCGCGACAGGATCTCCATTACCCGCTCGATCTCCTTCTGCCGACCAATCGTGGGATCGAGCGTCCCCTCAGCGGCCAGCTGGGTGAGGTCGCGGCAGAAGTGATCGAGCGCGGGCGTCTTGGACTTCTTTTCGCTCTTGGGCGCCGAGGGCTGCGGGCCCGCGCCGGTGCCTGCCGGCGCCGAGGGCATCTCGCTGCCGAGGAGGCGCAGCGTCTCGGCACGCGCCTGCTCGAGGTTCACGCCCGCGTCGGTGAGCACTTGCGCCGCGATTCCCTTCTCCTCGCGCAAGAGCCCGAGCAGGAGGTGCTCGGTGCCGACGTAGGAGTGGTTCAGCTCACGCGCCTCGCTCATCGCGAGCTCGAGCACCTTCTTGGCCCGCGAGGTGTACGGCAGGTCCGGTCCCGCTGCCGCGGCGGCTTTGCCCTTCTTGACCGTCTCCTCGATCTTCTGTTGGATGTCCTCAAGGTCGACATTGAGGTTGGTGAGCACGGCCGCCGCCACGCCCTCCCCCTCGCGGATCAGGCCGAGCAGAATGTGCTCTGTCCCCACGTACTCGTGGTGCAGACGGGCGGCCTCTTCCCGCGCCATCTGCAGGACCTTCCGCACGCGATCCGTGAAGTTGTACCCGTTCATCTAGGCTCCCGCCTCAGGCCGACTCGTGGTTCAGCAAGCGCCGCACATACGTGGCCCGCACCGTGGGCAGCTCTGGGTCGCCGGACTGGCGCCCCTCGAGCGCCGCGAGATGCGCGGGCTGGGTGAAAATCAACAGCTTGTTTAACGTATATACACTCACGCCGGCAATCAGATTCAGGCCGACGCCCAGGCGCACCCCACTCAACAGGTTCATCGTCTCTTCGAACGTCAGGCTACGTGCGTACTTCAGCAGCCCGAACGCGCGCCACACCTTGTCCGCGATGATCGTCGGTGCATCCCGAAGGAGCACGTCCCGTGCCTGCTCCTCATACTCGATCACTTGGCGGACGATCTTCCCCAAATGGTCCAGTAACTCGTCCTCCGCTTTGCCAAGGGTCGTCTGATTAGATAACTGGAAGAAGTTCCCGACCACCTCGCTCCCCTCCCCGTACAACCCCCGAAAGGTGAGCCCCACCTGGGTCAGCCCCTGCAGGACTTTGCCGATTTCCTTCGTCAACACAAGGCCCGGCAAGTGGATAAGCACACTCGCCCGCAGCCCGGTGCCGGCATTCGTGGGGCAGGACGTAAGATAGCCAAATTCACCGTGAAACGCGAAGGGAAGCAGCTGGCCCAGGTCCGCATCTACGGCTTCCAACTCGACATACGCCTCCTCGAGGGAGAATCCGGACCACATCCCCTGGAGCCGCAGGTGATCCTCCTCGTTTACCATCATCCCGGTCGGCCCCTGGAGCACCAGCGCGGCCCCTGGTCGCGGCCGCGTCTCGCGGTCCAGTCCCGCCAGCTCCCTGCTCACCAAGTGGCGCTCGTGCAACAGTTGGCGGTCCATCCGCTCCAGCTCGTCCAGCCGGAACACCGCCGCCTCGCGCATCCGTCCGCTCGCCGCGGCGGCCTCCTCGACCCGGGTGAGCACCGCCATACGGTCGGAGTCTCGCGCCTTCTGGCTGAACGGGTAGCCCGTCAGGTTGCGAGCGAGCCGGATGCGAGAGGAGAGCACGATGTGCCCCTTGGGCCCGGAGGCGTCAAGCCAGCTCATCCCACCGTCGGGCAGCAACGTCAGATCGATCATTCCAGCACCCGGATGCGGTCGCGCAACTCGGCCGCGAGCTCGAAGTTCTCGTTCTCGACCGCGCGGCGGAGCTGATCTTTGAGGTCGAGCAGCTGCGCGCGCGGGTCGAGATCCTCGGCCCCAGGTGTAACGTAGCGCTCGCCCAGGTGTTGGCTCGAGCCATGCAAGCGGCGCAGCAAGTCGCGCAGGTGGGTTTCGAAGGCTTGGTAACACTGCGCGCATCCCAGCCGGCCGGATTCGCGGAAATCCTTGAGGGTGCTGCCGCAAGCACCGCAGCGCAGCCCGTCGGCGGGGCTCGGGACGAGGCTCGCTGCCCCCTTCCCCATGGCGGTGATGAAGCCGCCGAGCGGCGACTTCAGCACGGCCACGCCGGTCTCGACGCCCTTCTGCTGGGCGCACTGCTCGCACAGGTGGAGCGTGACCTTCGAATCGTGCTCCACCTGGGTCAAGTTGATGACCGCCTCACGTTCCTTGCAGTTGTCGCACAACATCACGGTATCGCATCGACCGAGCTCACCACCATGAGCCGGCCGTCCTCCAACCAGTGGACCCTGTCCGCCCGGGCCGCAAGCTGGCGGTTGTGCGTCACTACGACCACCGCCGTCTCGAACTCCCGTGCCAACCGAAAGAACAGCTCATGCAGCCGCTCGCTGTTGGCGTGGTCGAGGTTCCCCGACGGCTCGTCGGCCAGGACCAGCCCTGGGTCGTGCACCAGCGCCCGGGCCACCGCGCAGCGTTGCTGCTCGCCCCCCGACAGCTCGGCCGGCCGGTGCGACATCCGACCCGCCAAGCCCACGGCGGCGAGCAGCTCCTCCGCGCGGGAGCGCACCTGGCGCGGCGCCACCCCGGCGATCAGGAGCGGCATCATCACATTCTCGAGCGCGCTGAATTCCCGCAAGAGATGGTGGAACTGAAAGACGAAGCCCAACTTATGGTTTCGCAGCGCGGCCAGCTCGGCCTCGTCCAAGTCGGCGTAGCGCGATCCGTCGAGCCAGACGTCGCCGCTCGAGGGACGGTCCAGGGCTCCGAGGAGGTGGAGCAGCGTGCTCTTCCCCGCCCCCGACGCCCCCACGATCGCCACGACCGCGCCGCGCTGAACGGTCAGGTCGACGCCGGACAGCACCTCGAGCGGCTGGCCGTCGCCGCCCGCGAACGCTTTGCGGATCCCCCGGCCCTCGAGCAGCGCGTTCATTCGTAGCGGATCGCCGGCACCGGATCGAGCCGGGCCGCTTGAGTCGCGGGGTACAGCGGCGCCAGGGTGGCGATAAGCAGGCTCGCCGTCACCACCAACACGGCATCGAGCGGTTCCGTGTGCACCGGGAGGTGGTCGATGAAGTAGATCGAGGGGTCGATGCGGATCCACTGCCCGCGGTTCACCATGCCGCCCAGCACGACCCCGAGCACGGCGCCGATCGTTGTCCCGGTGAGGCCAATGATGATCCCCTGCGCGAGGAAGATGCGGCGCACCGCCGCGCGGCGCAGCCCCATCGCGAGCAGGATGCCGATCTCGCGCGTCTTGTCGCGCACCACCATCGTCAGTGTGCCGACCACGTTGAACGCCGCCACGACGCAGATCAGGAACACCACCAGGGCCATTGCCAGCTTCTCGAGCTTCAGCGCCGAGAACAGCGAGGCGTTCTGCGATTGCCAGTCGAGGGCGCGGTAGGGATAGCCGATCTGCGCCTCGAGCGCCGCGCCGAACGTCTGGGCCTTCCACGGGTCGGCGAGTCGCACCTCGAGGCCGGTCACGGCGCTGTCGAGCGCCGCGAAGCGCTGGGCCGTCTCGCGGCGCATGGCGATGTAGCTGTTGTCGTATTCGTACATCCCGGTGTTGAAGACCCCGCTGACCTCGTAGCGATGGAACTGCGGGACGTAGGCACCGACGGCCGGGTTGAACTTCGCCCCCGCGGGCGCGACGAGCGTGACGACATCGCCGGGATAGGCCGAGAGCTTGCTCGACAACCGGGCGCCCAGCGCGATCCCACCTTCGACGTCGCGGCGCGTCACGCGGAACTCCAGGTCGCCCTGCATGAAGTGCCGCGCCAGCGTGGTCACCGCGCGCTGCCCCGTGTCCGACTCGACGCCCAGGACCACGACGCCCTCCGTGTAGTCGTGGCCGGCGGAAATCAACCCCTGGCTCAACACAAACGGCGCCGCGGCCTCCACACCGGATGTGCGCCGCACCTGCTCCAGCACACGGCGCCAGTCGTCGAGCCGGAGTCCCTCGCCGTAGGTCAGGACGCGGAGGTGCGGGTTCGCAACCAGGATCTTGTCCCGCAGGTCCGCCTGGAGACCGTTCATCACCCCAAGCACGACGACGAGCGCCATCACGCCCACCGCCACACCACCCACCGCAATCACCGTGATCAGCGACAGCAGCTTCGACGACCGCCGGCTGCGGAGGTAGCGCAACGCGATGCGGAGCTCGAGGTCGGAGATCATTCGGGCCGCAGCATCGGGAACGGGATCACGTCGCGGATGTTCGTGCGGTCGGCCAGGATCATCAGGAGCCGGTCGATCCCCAGCCCCACACCGCCAGCGGGTGGCATCCCATACTCGAGCGCCCGCAGGAAGTCCTCGTCCAACTGGTGCGCCTCGGTGTCGCCCGCGGCGCGGAGCCGCGCTTGCTGCTCGAAGCGGCGGCGCTGCTCATCGGGGTCGTTGAGCTCGCTGAAGGCGTTGGCGAGCTCCCGGCCCAGCACGAACAGTTCCCAGCGCTCGACCTTCGCCGGGTCGTCCCGCTTGGGCTTCGCCAGCGGGGATAAGGCGATCGGGTAGTCGAACACGAACGTCGGCTGGACGAGCGTCGGCTCAACGTAGCTCTTGAAGACCTCGTCGATCAGCTTACCGCCCGAGAGCACGTCGGCGCTTTCCGCGTGCTGCCGCTGCAGCGCGGCATGCAGCTCGGCCTCCCCCGCCCGCTTGAGGTCCACGCCGGCCAGCTCCCGCACCAGCGTGTAGAAGTCCGCCCGGGCGAACGGCCGCGCGAACGACAGCGTCGCCCCGTGACGCTCCAACGTGCTGGTGCCGAACAACTCCGGCACGAGTCCGGCGAGCAGTTCCTCCGTCAACGCCGCCATGTCGTGGTAATCGGCGTATGCCTCGTACCACTCGGCCATCGTGAACTCGGGGTTGTGGAAGCGCGATAACCCCTCGTTGCGGAAGTCGTGACCGATCTCGTACACCTTCTCCAAGCCCCCCACGATGCAGCGCTTCAGGTACAGCTCGTCGGCGATCCGCAGGTAAAACGTCGCGTCCAGCGCACCGTGGTGCGTCGTGAACGGCGTCGCCGCCGCGCCGCCGTATAACGGCTGCAACACCGGCGTTTCCACCTCGAGGTACCCCCGATCGTCGAAGAATTTCCGGAGCGCGCTCACCACGCGCGCCCGCAGGCGGAACAGCTCGCGCACCTCGGGATGTACCGCAAGGTCGGCGTAGCGCTGGCGGTAGCGCAGCTCCGGGTCGGACAGCTCGCCATGGAGCACGCCGCTCTCGTCCTCCTTGCCGAGCGGGAGGGGGCGCAACGCCTTGGCAAGCACCGTGAAGCGGTCCACGCGGACGGTGAGCTCCCCCGTCTTGGTGCGGAACAGCGGCCCCTCCACGCCCACAAAGTCCCCCAGGTCGAGCAGCTTCACGACCTCGTACAGGTCCGCCCCCAAGTGGTCGCGCTTGAAGTACAGCTGGATCTTCCCCGACTGGTCGGCGAGGTGCGCGAAGGTGGTCTTGCCGTGGCCGCGCAGGGCGACGAGGCGGCCCGCCAGGCGATGCGCGGTCTCGTCGCCGTCGCGGAACCCGTCGAGCGCCGCGCGGGCGGTCCCGGAGCGGATGAAGCGGTAGGCGAAGGGGGCCACCCCCCGTCGCATCAGCTCCTGCAGCTTCTCGCGCCGCGCGACCTCTACGAAGCTCGTCATGCCGCCTGGCTCGCCGTCTGCTTGAGGAAGGCCTCGATGAACGGATCGAGATCGCCGTCCATCACGCGCTGAACGTCGGTGACCTTCAGCTCGGTCCGGTGGTCGTTCACCATCGTGTAGGGCTGGAACACGTAGGAGCGGATCTGGTTCCCCCACGCGATGTCGGTCTTCTGCTTGTCCACTTCGGCCTTCTTGGCCTCGCGCTCCGCCACGGCGCGCTCGTACAACCGCGCCTTGAGCATCTTCATCGCGGTGGCCTTGTTCTTCCCCTGACTCCGCTCCTGCTGGCAGGAGACGACGATGCCCGTCGGCAGGTGGGTGATCCGCACCGCCGACGACGTCTTGTTGACGTGCTGCCCGCCCTTCCCCGAGGCGCGGAACACATCGATCCGCAGGTCGTCGTCCCGGACCTCGATCTCGATTTCCTCGTCCACCACAGGATACACGAACACCGATGCGAATGAGGTGTGGCGGCGGGATTGCGAATCGAACGGAGAGATGCGCACCAGGCGATGCACCCCCTTCTCGGCCTTGAGCAAGCCGTAGGCGTACTCGCCGCGGATCTCGATCTCGGCGGACTTGACCCCCGCCTCTTCCCCCTCCAGCAGGTCGAGGATTTCGACGGTGAAGCCATGGCGCTCCGCCCAGCGGGTGTACATGCGGACCAGCATCTCGGCCCAGTCCTGCGATTCGGTCCCGCCCGCGCCCGGATGAATAGTGAGCAGCGCGTCGCGCGCGTCGTCCGGACCCTGCAGCATGGTCTGCAGCTCCAAGGTCTCGAGCTGCGCTCCGATCCGGTCTGCGTCCTCCTCAAGCTGGCGCTGCAGCGCCAGGTCCACGTGCGACTCGGCCTCGACCAGCTCGTTCAGTTCCCGCCCCTCAGTCACCCGCTTGCGCAGCCCATGATACGGCTCGAGCCACCGCTTCAGCGACTTGACCTCCTCCACCACCTTTTTGGCCCCCTCCGGATCCGACCAGATGTTGCCTTCGGCCATGGCGTGCTCCAGCTCGCCGAGGCGCTTGGTCTTGCCCTCGATGTCAAAGAAAGCTCCGGAGTTCCTGGAGGCGCTGGTCAAACCCGGCAAATCGGTCGGAAAGCGGCACGGTCGTCTCGCTCGAAGCTAGGTAGAATTTGAGCCGCCCGCCCGAATCCGGGGGACGGCTCTAACTGCCAATAAATGTAAGGGGTTAGCCTTGTCTTGGCCAGCGTTAGAAGAGCTTGTTCCCTCCGGCCAGGATCTCGTTCAGCCCCTCTGTCCAAAACGGCGTGCTCTCGGCCAGCTCCTTCCCGACCTGCTCGACGTACTCCTGCCAGCTCTTCTCGATCTCGTCCTTGAACAGCTGCGGCAACGTTCCGTCGCGAATGCCCTGCTGCCGCTTCTCGGGGTGATAGACGAGCATGTCCGAGATCAACGCTCGAGCGAGTCGGCGCGCCTTCTGCTTGGGATCCTGCACCAAGAACGGGTTCACGGGGCGAAGCGGCCCTGTGGCCCGCTTCACGGGTACGCCAGGGGCGGCGGGCTCGGACGGCGCGACAGGGGGGGAGGGCACGGCTGGGGCCACAGGGGCTGCGGGGGAGGCGACCGGCGTCGCGGGAGCGAGCGGGGCCGGCACCGCCGGCGCAGCAGTAGGAACGGCCGGCGGCGCCGGTCGCGTCGGGGGCACAAACGGCCGCGGCGCCGTTGGGGCGGCCGGCATGCTGGGCCCGCCAAGCGGCGGGCGTGGAGACACGGCGGGCGATGGCGCCGGCCGCGCGAGCGGCGCAGACGGCCGCGGCGGCGGCGCGACGCGTGGCGCAGCCACCGGCGGCGCGGGCGTGGCTGGCGGCGGGGGCGGGGGCGGGGGCGGGGGCGGTGCAACCGCAGCGGGCGTGAAGACCGGGGCAGCGGCGGACCTCGCTGCTGCGGCAACCACCACCGCCGCGGGCTCCATCGCCCCGACGGCGAACACGTTGCTACAGACGCTGCACCGCGCCCGCACCCCGCCCGCCGGCACCTTCCCCGGGTCGACGCGATAGACGGTTTCGCAGGAAGGACAGGTGACGTTCACGCTGCGCCCACGCTACCCCTCTCCGGCATCGCCGGGTTCCGTATCGCGGCGGCGGTCGACGACGAACACCGACCCCGCCTGGGTCTTGGCATAACTCTTCATTTCCGTGGCCAGCTCGCTGACCTGGGCCGGGTGGGCGAACCGCCGGTGCTGGTTCGTCACGATCCCGATCGACAGTGTCATGAGGGGAACGCGGTGCAGCTGCCCGCGGCGGTCCTTCCCGAAGTAGTAACCCGCCCGCCGATCCTGCTCGTTGTATTGGTACGGAATCAAGGTGTCGAACACCTCGAGGATTTCGCTGCAGACCTCCGTGATAGCCTCGATCGGCACGACGCAGATGAAGTCGTCGCCCCCGATGTGTCCGACGAATCCCCGCTTGCTGAGCATCCCCTTGACCACGTCGTGCAGGATGCGCGACAGCAGGAAGATGACGCGATCGCCATCGTAGTAGCTGTAGCGATCGTTGTATTCCTTGAAGTGATCGAGGTCGGCGTAGCAGACGGCAAACAGCTCGCCGATCTCCATGCGTCGCCGGATCTCGCGCTCGATCTCCGTTGTGCCCGGGAGCCGCGTCGACGGGTTCACCGCCACGTCCCGCGCCGTGCGGGTGATCAAGCCATCGAGTCGGCCGGCCTGCTCGGCCGGCTCGAACAGCGGGGTGATCACCTCGTCCGCCCCGACCGCGAACCACTCCTTCACCCGATCAGTCGTGTGGCGGCTGCACATCGCCGCCAACGGCACGATTGCCGTATAGGGGTCCGCCTTGAGGCGGGCGCACAGTTCGAGGCCCTGCGACCCCGTACCGTCGGCATCGACGAGGATCAGGCTGGGCAGGGAACGTAGCACCATTTGTTCCACCACAGCCGGATCCGGCACGGGGACGAGCGACATCCCCCTCCCGTTCACCCACTTGGCGACGAGGTCAGGTATCGAACGTCCAGCCGGGGAAAAGACGATGATGGTCTGGCGCGTCCGCACCTGGCTCCTCTGCGTAAGAATCGGGCGCGCCTAAACTTACGCCACTTTGCCTGGCGTGTCAAATGAGCGGCTCAGAAGCTGAGGTGGACCGCGACGCGCGACCGGCCCGGGCCCACGGCGGTCCGCACTGCTGCCGGTCGGCGCACTGCGGCCGCCACCCGGCTCGAGATGATCGCGTCCACCGCGCTGAGCACGTGATTGGCCAGCAAAAGGCCAAGCTGGGTCTGAGACCGGCGGAACGCGTTGTCGCTGCGCCGGATCGCGTCCCGGAACGCCTGCTGCTCCAGAGACGCGTTGCGCCAAGACCAGAGGTAGTCGGCGCCGACGGCTCGATCGCGGTAGAACTGCAGCGCCCGCTGGTACTCAGGCGACGTGGGGCTCGGAGGAACGTTGGGGTCGGTCCAGAACGTGCGCCGGGCGAGCAGCCACACCGAGCCGTTGTAGGTAGCGGGGTCGCTCTCGGGGATGAAGTCGGCGCCGGGGTCGCTATCGAAGGCGCCGCTCTCGGTGAAGCGCTCCATCGTCTCGTAGTACTCGAACACCGTATCGCGCCGGACGCCGGTGAATGCGCGGCGCGCGACGTCGAAGGCGAGGGCGCGGAAGCGGCCGGCCTCGCGCCCCCCTTCGCGGTTGAGCTGGAGATACCGCGAGACGACGTACAGCTCGGCCGCCACGTAGGCGGCACCGCGGTCTTCCCCGGCGAGCAGCTGGCCAGCGCCCGGCACCACGAGGGACGCCACAGGGCGCACCCAGGGGCGCAGGCGCGGCCCCCGGGCCGGGGCGGCCTCCTGCCCTGCCGCCGGGCGCCAGCGCGGCGCGGCGAGGAGCGTCACCGCCACGACGAGGCACGCGAACCCCGACCGGGCGGCCATCAGAACGCCACGCGGAACGAGAAGAAGGTCGGGTTTTCGACGACGAGGTCGGTACCCGCGAGGAAGGTGCGGGCCAGGTCCACGCCAATGGATCCGCTCGTGAGTCCCATGCCCACACTGGGGCCGGAGAGTCCGTCGCGCACGAAAGCGTACCCGCCCCGCAATCGCACCAGCTTGCGGTATCCCAGGTCGAGGCCGAGGCGCATCTCCGACGCCCCGGCGTGTCCCCATGGGCTGTCGACATCCGCGGCGAGCCGCAGGTCGAAGCGGTCCCCACTGGTCGCGCCTGCCGCGGGCTTCAACCGGATCTGGTACACCGCGCCCAGGGCGAGACGGGCTGGCAGGGCGTCGGCCTGGTCGCGGTTCTGCACCTGGAGCTTGAAACCGATGTTACGCACCGCCATGCCCACGCGGACCCCGCCGGCGCCGCCGACCTGGAACTGTCCACCGATGTCGACGGCGTGGGTGATACCCTGGCTGTTCGGGAGGCCGGTGCAGTCGCCGCTGCAGTCCACCCGGAACTCGATCAGTTTGTAGTTGAGCCCGAGGACGAAGCTGCCCCCCAGCTCGGTGGCGAAGGAGGCGAGGAGCTCGAAATTGCGCGGCGAAATGCGGCCGATCGTCACGTTGTTGGAGTCGGTGCGCGGCAGGTCGCCGTAATCTACGAGATAGATCGCCCCGCCCAGGACGCCGATGCCGTTCCTGGGAGCGTAGACGGAGATAGCGCTGGTGCGTCCCGCGGCGAGGTTGGCGGTATGGAGGCTGAACTCACCGGCGGCGATGGTCGCGAGGCCCGCGGGGTTCCAGAAGGCCGCGTCGCCGCTCCCGTCCGCGGCGACGGCGGTCTGGCCCATCCCGACCGCGGTGGCACCGACGGGGAACACCAGGAACAGGGCGCCGGAGTTGAGGGGCTGCTGCTGGGCGGACAGGCGGTTAGGTGGATAGGCGGTTAGGAGCAGTAAGGCGAATGGGAACACCTGACCGCCTAACCGCCTAACCGCCTGCCCACCTTCAGAAGCTCTTCGCCTCATCAATCAACATGATCGGAATGTCGTCTTCGACGACGTAGATGAGACGGCAGGCGTGGCACACCAGCTCTTCGCGGGGCGCGGGGTGGTACTCGAGCTCCCCTTTGCACTTGGGGCAGACCAGGATGTCGCGGAGGTCGGGGGCAAGGCTCATGTCGTGTACCCCAGGCGTTTGAGCGCCGCAGCGTCTCGGCGCCATTTGGGCAACAGCTTCACGTGTAGGTCGAGGAAGACGCGGCGGCCGAGCAGCGCCTCGATCTTGGCACGCGCCGCCTGGCCCAGGGCCTTGATGGTGCGCCCGGCTTCCCCGATGACAATCCCCTTCTGGCTGTCGCGCTCGACGTAGACCACGGCCCGAATATATACGGGGTCGTGGGCTTCCCGAAACTCGTCGATTTCGCAGCCCACGCTGTAGGGGAGTTCTTCGTGCAGCAGCTCGAACGCGGCTTCGCGGATGAATTCCGCCGCGAAGAACCGCAGCGGCTGAGTGGCCATCTCCTCGGGATCGTAGAGGAAGGGACTCTCGGGAAGATGGGCGCGCAGGACGTGGAGGAGCGTGCCGAGGCCCTCCCCCACCACCGCCGACACCGCGATTTCGTCGGATTGACGGGCAGTCGGACGGTCGGACGGCGACACCAAGTCCGCCTTCGTGTACACGGTCACGATCGAGGCGCGCGGGGTCCGCGCAAGACCCGCCACCTGCACGAATGGCGGCGCCGGATGCTCCGGCAATGGATGGAGGTAGGCGATCACGTCGGCGTCGGCGAGCGCGGCGAGGGCGGCGCGGCGCATCGACTCGTGTAGCAGGTATTCAGGCTCGAGCAGGCCGGGGGAGTCGGTGAAGATGTACTGGGTGTCGTCCTGGGTGAGCAGTCCCACGACCGGCCGCCTGGTGGACTGCGGCTTGGGCGACACGATGGCGAGATGCTCGCCGATCAACGCATTCAGCAGCGAGGATTTCCCGACGTTCGGGGCGCCAGCCAGGACCACGGTGCCGCACTTGGTCATGGCGAGAAAGCAACGACGTCGAGGAGAGACGTCAAGGAGAGGCGTCGACGCCTCAGGCTTCCGCGTACGGCTCTCTCAGCCGCACCGGTGCCGCGCGGCCCCGCAGCTTCAGATTGAGCATCTCCACGAACACCGAGAACCCCATCGCGAAGTAGATGTAGCCTTTGGAGACGTGCTGGTCGAAGCCTTCGGCGAGCAAGGCCACGCCGATCAGCAGCAGGAAGCTCAGCGCGAGCATTTTCACCGTGGGGTGGTGGTGGACGAAGTCGCTGATCGCGCCGGCGGCGGCCATCATCACGAGGACGGCGATCACGACGGCGGCGATCATCACGCCGAGCTGGCGGGCCATGCCGACGGCCGTGATGACCGAGTCGAGGGAGAAGACGATGTCGAGCAGCATGATCTGGATGATGACGCCCGCGAACGAGTGGGCGACTTTGCGCTCCCCTGCCCCTTCCTCACCCTCGAGCTTGTCATGGATCTCGTGGGTGCTCTTGGCGATGAGAAACAGGCCGCCGAAGATGAGGATCAGGTCGCGGCCCGAGATCTCCTGGCGGAGGATGGTGAAGAGGGGCGCGGTGAGGCGGATGACCCAGACGAGCGACAGGAGCAGCAGGATGCGCATCAGCATCGCCAGCGCGAGCCCGACGCGGCGGGCGCGCGGCTGTTGGCCCAACGGCAGCTTCCCCGCGAGGATCGAGATGAAGATGATGTTATCGATCCCGAGGACGATCTCGAGGACGGTGAGGGTGAGAAGGGCGATCCAGGTTTCTGGGGAGGTGAGCCAGTCCATGACGGAGTGCCGGTTGGGGTCGCGGAAAAGCTAATGCGGAGTGTGGAATGCGGAATGCGGAATTGCGGCGGGAGGTCGCTCGCCGTGCGACGCTCACGATACATTCCGCATTCGCCGTTCCGCATTCCGCACTTGAAGCACAGAACCCCGTCCCGGCGGGCCGGAACGGGGTTCAAGGAAGCGCTGGCAACGGCCTACTCTCCCACCCCCTCTCGAGGGCAGTACCATCGGCGCTGACCGGCTTAACGACCGTGTTCGGGATGGGAACGGGTGTGGCCCGGTCGCGCTTGTCGCCAGCAAAAACCAACGACAACCGACGAGGCGTGGGTGGGTGTTGGGAACGACACGAACAACAGAGGAGAGATCAAGCCTCACGGGCAATTAGTACGGCTCGGCTGAAGCGCTCGCGCGCCTTACACCTGCCGCCTATCAACCTGGTAGTCTCCCAGGGCCCTTCAGGAGCCTTGCGGCTCGGGAGTGTTCATCTTGGGGAGGGTTTCCCACTTAGATGCATTCAGCGGTTATCCCCGCGCGACATCGCTAACCGGCGTTGCGCCTGGCGGCACAGCCGGGACACGAGAGGTCGCTTCGTCCGGGTCCTCTCGTACTACGGACGACATCCCTCAACACTCCAACGCCCACACCGGATACAGACCGAACTGTCTCACGAC
>JACOVF010000055.1 GCA_016177465.1 Gemmatimonadota bacterium | reverse complement strand
CGCGTGCTCCCCCTGCTGAGCCTGCGGATCGTCTTCAAGGAATGGGCAGCGCTCACGAAGCGACTGGGCGCACGCCTCATCGATCGGCACGTCACCTAAGGGAGTCCGGTAGGCCCCCTCGACCATCAGCCTCCACGGGATCAGGCTCCCGGTATGCGACGGTCCAAGCACGATGCAGCGGCGCGGAATCGAGACATGCGCCAGCGTCGCCCCAAGGATACCGCCGCAGTGCCGGAAGCTCCCGTGCGGCAGAAGCGCCCCGAATGCCGCCCGCGGGCCCCTCCTGGTCGCTGCGCACGCATCAATCTCCTTCGTAAGTGTCACCGGATCTGCCGGGTAGTGGTAGCCGGCCACGGCTGGCCGCCTGACCATATGCGGCGTGCGGCATGCGGTGTGCGGAGTTGGTCTCTCACTCCGCATTCCGAATTCCGCATTCCGCATTTAGGCTCCTGTACTTCCAAATCCGCCAACTCCCCGCTCGCTCATCGGCAGCTCGTCCACGAGCCGGAGCTCGACGGCCTCCACCCGCTGGAACACGAGCTGGGCAATCCGCGTCCCCCGCGGTACCGACACCGCCTCTTGGCCGAGGTTGATCAGCGCGATCATCAGCTCGCCGCGGTAATCGGAGTCGATCGTGGCGGGCGCGTTCGGGAGCGTAACGCCGTGTTTCAGGGCGAGCCCCGAGCGGGGCCGCACCTGCGCCTCGTGCCCGGGCGGGATGGCAAGCGCCAGCCCGGTGCGGACCAGTCTTCGCTCGAGCGGCGCGAGGGAGAACTCGGGCTCGGCGCTGCACACGTCGTAGCCAGCAGCGCCGGCGCTCTGGCGCGCCGGCAGCGGCAGCCCGTCGTGGTGCGGGAGCCGCAGCACTTGCACCACCGGCGGGAGCGCGGTCACACCAGCGTCTTGGGGTCGGTGAGCGGCAGGCCGAAGGCCTCCGCCACGCCTGGATAGACCACCTTCCCCTCGACGATGTTGAGGCCGAGGAACAGCGCCGGATCGTCCTGGCATGCCGTGCGCCAGCCGTGCTTGGCGAGCCGTTTGGCGTACGGGAAGGTGGCGTTCGTGAGCGCGAGCGTCGACGTGCGCGGCACCCCGCCCGGCATGTTCGCCACGGCGTAGTGGATGATCCCGTCCACTACGTAGGTCGGTTGGTCGTGGGTGGTCGGCTTGATCGTTTCGATGCAGCCGCCCTGATCGACCGCGACGTCCACGATCACCGAACCGGGCTTCATTAGCGTCAGGTCGGCCCGCTTGACGAGGTGCGGCGCCTTGGCGCCTGGGAGCAGCACCGCGCCAATGACGAGGTCGGCTCGCTTCAGCTGATCGAGAATGTTGTGCCGGTTGGAGTACAGCAGGTCCACGTTGGGGGGTAGGACGTCGGAGAGATAGCGCAGCCGGTCGAGTGACACGTCGAGCAGGGTGACATGCGCGCCGAGCCCTGCGGCCATCTTCGCCGCGTTCGTGCCGACCACGCCCCCGCCGATGATCAGCACCTCCGCGGGAAGCACGCCGGGTACGCCGCCCAACAGGATGCCGCTCCCGCCGAACACCTTCTCGAGGTATTTCGCCCCCTCCTGCACGGCCATCCGCCCTGCCACTTCACTCATCGGGGTGAGCAGCGGCAGCTCGCCGCTCGGCAGCTGGACCGTCTCGTACGCGTTCGCGATGCATCCCGACTTGAGGATCGCCTTGGTCAGCGCCTCGGACGCCGCGAAGTGGAAATAGGTGAAGACGACCTGGCCTTTGCGGATCCTGGGCCACTCGGGCTCGATCGGCTCCTTCACTTTGAGGATCATCTCCGCCTTGGTCCACACCTCGTCCGCGGTCGGGATGATCGCCGCCCCGACGGCCGCGTAGGCCTGGTCGGCGAAGCCCGAGCCCAGCCCCGCGCCCTGCTCGATCAGTACCCTGTGGCCGTCGCCAACCAACGATTCCGCTCCCGCCGGCACCAGCGCCACGCGGTTCTCGGCGGTCTTGATCTCCCTCGGAACCCCGACAATCATGGCCGCTCCAACCGGTTACGTGTGGGTGGTGGGTCCGAGCCAGACGACCGTCTGTCGCTCGGGATCGAAATACTCGGCGGCGACGGCCGCGATCTCGTCCTCCGTCAGCGCCGCAATGGCCGCCTGCATCTCGTCGAGGCTCTGGTAGGGCTCACTGAACACGCTGCAACTGGCCAAACGATACATGCGCGCCGTGGGACTCTCCAGGGACAGCATCAGCTGGCCCTGCGTCTGCCGCTTGGCGTCCGCGAGCTCGGTCCCGCGCAGGCCGTCCCGAGCCAGTCGCGCGTATTCCTCACGGATCGCCTCGGTCGCCTGCCTGGCGGTTTTCGGTTGGGTGCCGACGTACACGCCCGCTACGCCCACTCGATGGTAGAACGAGGTGAAGGCGTAGATCGCATAGGCGAGCCCCAGCGCTTCGCGGATGCGCTGGAACAGCCGGCTCGACATCCCGCCGCCGAAATTGTTCGCGAGCACCTGTAGCGCGTACTTCCGCTGGTCGGCGTACGGCACCGTGTCGGTGGCGAACACGATGTGGCTCTGGGCCGTGTCCTTCGGCTGCCCCTGCTCGCCCCCCCGCACCGCCGCCGGCACGGTCGGCATCGCCGGCGTGCGGCCGCCGTTGTCCCGGTCGAACCAGCCCTGCCGGTCGAGCAGCTGGAGCAGCTCCTGGTGGTCGAGCTGCCCCGCCGCGGCGATGATGCAGTTGCCGGCGTGATACGCCCGGCCGTGCAAGTGCCGCAAATCGTCGGTGGAGAGCGCGCTTACCGTCTCCCGGGTCCCCAGGATCTGAAACCCGTAGGGATGCTCCGGCCACAGCGCCTGGGCCGAGAGGTCGAACACCTGGTCGTCGGGGGTGTCCTCGACGGTGTTGATCTCTTCGAGGATGACGTTGCGCTCGAGCTGGAGGTCCGTCTCGCGCAGCACCGGGCACCGTACGAGGTCGGTGAGGACGTCGACGGCCACCGGGAGGTCGGTATCGAGCACGCGTGCCTGGAAGGCGGTGGCGTCGCGCGAGGTGTAGGCGTCGAGCGAGCCGCCGCGGGATTCGAGTGCCAGCGCGATTTCCTGCGCCGTGCGCCGCTCGGTTCCCTTGAACACCATGTGCTCGAGCAGGTGGGAGACGCCCATCTTGGGGCGGGGCTCGTGGGCGCTGGCGCTGCGCACCCAGATCCCAACCGCTACCGAACGGACGCTGGTTACGGCCTCGGAGAGCACGCTGACCCCGTTCGGGGCAGTGGTCTGGTAGGTATCCCGGTCGAGCCGGACGGTCTCCATCGCTCCCGCCGCGGCCGACTAGCTCTTCTCGACCAACGCCTTCCGGGAGAGCCGCATGCGGCCGCGCTCGTCTACTTCGAGCAGCTTCACTCGCACCGTGTCGCCTTTCTTGACGACGTCCTCGGTGCGCTCGGTGCGGCCGTGCTGCAGCTCGGAGATGTGGAGCAGCCCCTCGACCCCGGGCAGGATCTCCACGAAGGCCCCGAAGGCGGTGGTGCTCTTCACCACGCCCTCGTAGACCCTCCCTACCTCGGGCATCTGGACCATTCCGGCGATGATGTCGCGGGCGCGCTCCCCGCCCTCGCCCACGGCGGAGATGGTGATCAGGCCGGAGTCGTCGACGTTGATCTCGGCCCCGGTCTGCTCCTGGATGGAGCGGATGGTCTTGCCCTTAGGCCCAATGATGTCGCCGATCTTCGAGACCGGAATCTGGATCGTGATGATCCGCGGCGCGTACTTGGATAGCTGGGAGCGCGGCGTGGGGATCGTCCGCTCCATGATGTCGAGAATGTGCAGGCGGGCGATCTTCGCCTTCTCGAGCGCCTCGCTGATGATCCGGAAGTCGAGCCCTTGGATCTTGATGTCCATCTGGATCGAGGTGACGCCCTCGCGCGTGCCCGCGACCTTGAAGTCCATGTCGCCGAGGTAGTCCTCGGTGCCCAGGATGTCGGTCAGCACCGCGACGCGCTCGCCTTCCTTGATGAGTCCCATCGCGATGCCGGCACAGGCCGAGCGCACCGGCACCCCGGCGTCGTACAGCGCCAGCGACCCGCCGCACACCGTGGCCATGGAGGACGAGCCGTTCGACTCGAGGATATCCGACACGATGCGGATCGTGTAGGGGAACTCCTGGTACGGCGGCAGCACCGCCTGCAGCGCCCGCTCGGCCAGCGCGCCGTGTCCCACTTCGCGCCGCGACGTCCCGCGGATCGGCCGCACTTCACCGGTCGAGAACGGCGGGAAATTGTAGTGCAGCATGAACGACTTCGTCGTCTCCTGCGGGACGTCGATCGAGTCGATCCGCTGCTCGTCGCTCACCGTCCCCAGCGTGACGGAGACCAGGGCCTGGGTCTGGCCGCGGGTGAACAGCGCGGACCCGTGAGCCCGCGGCAACATCCCGACCTCAGAGGCGATCTCGCGCACCGTGTCGAGGCCGCGCCCGTCGACGCGCTCGCCCCGCGACAGCACCTGCTCGCGCATCGTGTGGTACTCGATCTCCTCGAGCAGGGTACCCACATCCTTCAGGTTCTCCGGGAACTCGGCGGCGAGCTGCTCCTGGATCGTGGCCCGGAGGGCGGCGAGCGCCTGGGCTCGCTCCGCCTTCTCCGGCAGGTTGAGCGCCTCGGCCACGCGCGGCTCGGCCAGCTCCTTCACGCGCGCCAGAAGCTCGCCCGGCGGCTCGACGCGGGTCCACTCCATCTTCGGCTGGGACTTCTCGGCCACCAGCATGTGCTGCGCTTCGAGCAGCTCACGGATGCCCTTGTGGGCCACCTCGAGGGCATGCACGATCTCGGCCTCCGAGAGCTCGAGCGCCCCGCCCTCCACCATCACGATCGAGTCCTTCGAGCCCGACACGATCATGTCGACATCGGAAAACTCGAGCTGCTGGAAGGTGGGATTGAGAATCCAGGCGCCCTCCACCCGGCCCACGCGCACCGCCGCCACCGGACCGCTCCAAGGGACCTTGGACATCGTCAGCGCTGCGGACGCGGCGCACACGCCCAGGACGTCCGCATCGTTCTCCTGGTCGGCGGAGAGGACGTACACGAACACCTGGACCTCGTTCTTGAATCCCTCGGGGAACAGCGGCCGGATCGTGCGGTCGATCACGCGGGCCGAGAGAATCTCCTCGTCGGAGGGCCGGCCTTCACGCTTCAAGAAGCCGCCGGGGATCTTGCCGGCGGCATAGCTCTTCTCGCGATACTCGACCGTCAATGGGAAATAGGGTAGGTTGGCAATGTTGTCCGAGACCGTGACCGTCGCCAGCACGATGGTCTCGCCAAACTGCAACAGGCAGGATCCCGCCGCCTGCTTCGCCAGGCGCCCCGCCTCGAGCCTCAGGGGGCGGCCTGCAAACTCACGTTCGACGTGCTTCACCATTTTGCCTGTCTAGAGCACTTAAACATACGCCAAGCGCCCCGGTGCTCTTCCCGGGGCGCACGGCGCGACGCCTGTGGCGATTAGTGGCGGAGACCCAGCTCGTCGATGAGCTGCCGATAACGCTCCAGGTCGGTCCGCTTCAAGTACTCCAGCAACCGGCGGCGCTGGCTGACCATCTTCAGCAGGCCGCGCTGTCCGTGGAAGTCCTTGGCATGCACCCGGAAGTGCTCGGTGAGGCTGTTGATCCGCTCGGTGAGCAGCGCCACCTGCACCGGCGCAGAGCCGGTGTCCCGGTCGTGCCGCCCGTATTTCCTGACCGGCGTCGTCTTGTCGTACATTCCGTCCAGTTCCCTAATCGTTGTGAGCGCACTAAGTTAGAGGCACCCCGGCCCTTTGTAAAGCCCAGACCATGACCAACGTCCCAACCGATTTGGTAGGCCAATCCCTTGGCTCCTACCACCTTGAGCGTCTGCTCGGCCAGGGTGGCTTCGCCTGGGTGTTCGTGGGCCGCGAGCCCAACGGCACACCCGTCGCGATCAAGGTCCTCAAGCCACGCTACGCTGGCGATCCACAGTTCGAGACGCGATTCCGCCACGAGAGCGAAACCGCCGCCAACCTCGACCACCCCAACATCATTCGCATCCGGTCGGTGGCCCGCTCGGGCGAGCACGTCTACTTCACGATGGATCTCTGCGCCGACAGCCTCGCGGCGCGCATCACGCGTGAGGGCCCCCTGCCCGAGCCCGAAATCCTCAAGATCGCCCGCGACGTCTGCAACGGTCTCGCCCACGCCCACGGCCAGGGCCTCATCCACCGCGACCTGAAGCCCGACAACGTGCTGATCCGCTCAGACGGCACCGCGGTCATCACCGACTTCGGCATCGCCCGCGCGGTTTCCGGCTACGTGGCCTCGACCGGGGTGAACATGACGATCGGCACGCCGCACTACCTCTCTCCAGAGCAGGCCCAAGGCCGCCCGCTCGACCAGCGCGCCGACTTCTACGCCCTGGGCGTCACGCTCTACAAGGCGGCGACCGGCGAGGTGCCCTTCACCTCGACCGACTGGTTCGAGCTGGCGCGCATGCACGTTGAGGATCCGCCGCCGTCGCCGCGCAAAAAGCGCCCCGACATCTCCAAGCGGCTCGAGCGGGTCATCTACAGGTGCTTGGCCAAGCACCCCGACGACCGCTACAGGAACGCCGAAGAGCTGCTTGGGGACCTGATCGACGTGGAGGCGAAGCAGCGGCCGACACAGGAGATCGGCCGGCCGCCGGCGGGGAGCAGGGAGATCCAGGCAATTCGGGCGCCGGCCCAGTCCAGGTTGAAGATGTGGCTCGCGGTCGTGGGATTCCTCGCGCTGATCGCCGCCGTCGTCATCCTGATGCGGTGAAGATCCTTCGCACGACATCGAAGAGGCGGGAAAACAGTCCCCTTCCCCCTTCCCGTTCTTTCCTCCCACGACCAGTCCCCCGCCAGCGCCGCCTCGGCCGCCCGTCTCAGCTCCCCCTCGAACGCGCCCGGAAACGGCCGTTCCGCGAGCCGAACCTGAAAGCCCGGGCCCTCGGTCCCCGCCAGCTCGACCACGCCCGGCGCCGCGCGCTCGATGACCGCCACCACGGGCCGGAGCGCTTCCCCCTTCTCCCCTCCCCCTTCCCCGTAGTACGCTGTCACGACCGCCGCGACGACGCGTTCCGCGTTCACGCGTCCTGCGACGTAGCCCTCGAGCGTCTGCCTAACGGGGGATGATCCGGAGGACATCGTTCCCCACGGCGAACATCATGATCGCGATCAGCACCAGGAAGCCGATGTTCAGGAGCCGGATCCGGACCTTGGGGTCGATCGGCTTGCCGCGCACCGCTTCGGCGATGAGGAACACCAGATTACCGCCGTCGAGCACCGGGATGGGCAGCAAATTAAGGACGGCGAGCTGGACCGAAAAGAACGCCATGAAGGTCAGGAACGAGGGCACGCCGAGCCGCGCCACCTGGCCGCTGAGCTGGCCGATCAGGATGGGGCCGCCGAGGTCGCGGACCGACTGCTTGCCGACGAGCAGCTGCCGCAGGAACTCGATGATTATGAACCCGGCGTCCACTGTCTGGCGCGCCCCCAGCACGACGGCCTGGCCGAAACTCTCGGCCACATACAACGTCGGCGGGTCCTGTGTCGCGCCGATGGCGCCGTAGGTGCGCGGCCGCGGCGATGCCGTGTCCGTCTCGATCCGCGTGTCCGGAACGACGTCGACGGGCACGATTGCGCCGTTGCGCAACACCTCCAAGTGCAGGAGCTCGCCCGGGCTGCCCCAGATGGTCCGCAACATCTCGTTCCACGAGCGGATCGTGTCGCCGTTGGCCCGGACGACCAGATCCCCGGTCTTGAGCCCCGCCCGGCTCGCGGGCCGACCCGGCTCGATCACGCCGAGCCGCGGCGGATCGAGGCGCACCAGGGCGCGCGCGAGCGTGGTCCGCACGCGCTCACCGGAGTCCCCCACCGTCACGACCAGAGGCTCTGCCCGGCCCTCGACCTCGAACCGCAGCGCGCCGGGCCCGGTGATGATTCCCTCCACCAGGTCGTTCCAGCTGCGGATCGTGTCGCCGTTGAGCCGCAAGACCCGATCGCCGGCGCGCAGGGTGGCGAGCGCCTCCGCCCCCGCCGGCAGGGCCCGCGTGTCCACGGAATCGATCTCGGTCGACGCGATCTGCGGCGTCCCCAGCACGGCGGCGATGCCGGTGTAGAGGACAAAGGCCAGGATGATGTTCATCGTCACCCCGGCGATGAGCACCACGATCCGCGCCCAGATCGGCTTACGGTCGAAGGCGCGCGCCGGGTCCACCGCCACGTCGCTCTTGCCGCCCTCGAGCTCCCCCGCCGCCCCCTCGTCTTCGAGGCCCGCCATCTTCACATAGCCGCCCAGGGGGATCCACGAGAGCCAGTACTCGGTCTCGCCGCGCCGGAATCGAAGAATCGGGTGGCCGAACCCGAGCGAGAAACGGAGCACCTGGACGCCGACCGACTTGGCCGCGATGAAGTGCCCGGCCTCGTGCACGAAGATGAGCACGCCGAGGACGACGATGAGGGCCGCAATACTCAGGAGCACGCGGCCTCCCGTGCCAGACGACGCGCATCGGCGTCGGCGCCGAGGACCGCTTCGAGGCTGCCGGCCTCCACGGGCCCGTGCTGGCCCAGCACGGCGGCGATGATCTCGGCGATGCGGCCGAAGCGGATCGTTCCTTCCAGGAACAGCTGCACGGCAACCTCGTTCGCGGCGTTGAAGGCAGCCGGGGAGGTGCCGCCGGCTCGGCCGGCGGCCCGGCCCACGGCGTAGGCGGGGAACAGTTCGTCCCGCACCGGCTCGAAGGTGAGGCTCCCCGCGGCTACCGGATCATAGCGCTTAGCCCCGGCGTCCGGCACTCGCTCGGGGTGCGTCAGGGCGTAGAGAATCGGCAGCTCCATCGTGGGGAAGCCGACCTGGGCGAGCACCGAGCCGTCCACGAATTCCACGAAGGCGTGGACCACCGACTGCGGGTGCACCACGACCTCGATCGCGCCGTACGGCAGGCCGAACAGGAAGTGCGCCTCGATCACCTCCAGGGCCTTGTTGACGAGGGTCGCGGAATCCACGGTTATCTTCTTTCCCATCTTCCACGTGGGGTGATGCAGCGCCTCGTCCACGGTGGCTCCAGCGATCCGCTGCGGCGTCCAGGTCCGGAACGGCCCCCCGGAAGCGGTGAGGATCAGCCGGGCCACCTCGGACTGTTTCCGGCCGGCGAGGCATTGCAGCACGGCGCTGTGTTCGGAATCGACGGGGACGATCTCGCCGCCGCCCTCGCGCGCCGCGCGCGTGACGAGCTCCCCCGCCATCACGAGGGTCTCCTTGTTCGCAAGTGCCACACGCTTCCCCGCCCGCAGCGCGGCGAGCGTCGCCTCGAGTCCTGCGGCGCCGACGATCCCGTTGATGACGATCTGCACGTCGGGGTGCGTTGCGGCCTCGACGAGGCACGCCGTCCCCCTTCCCCCGACCGTCCGGGAGTCCTTGAGGGTTCCCGCCCCCTCCGTCCCGTCGTTGACGATTCCGACGTACGCCGGCTGCCACGCCGCCGCCTGCCCCTCGAGCAGGGCGCGGTTCGAGTGCGCGGTG
>JACOVF010000028.1 GCA_016177465.1 Gemmatimonadota bacterium | reverse complement strand
CGGTTCGCGACGGGGGTGACGGTGCTCACGGGACGGACGGCGGACGGGCGGCCGATCGGCATGACGGCCAGCTCGGTCGCCTCGGTCTCGCTCGACCCGCCGTTCCTGCTCGTGTGCGTGGAACGGCGCCACGAGATGCACGCGGTGATGGAAGCGTCTCGCCACTTCGTGCTCAACGTGCTGGCCGCCGATCAGGAGGCGGTCTCGCGCCGCTTCGCCTCGGACGCGCAGGACCGCTTCGACGGCGTCGGCTACCGCGAGAACGACCAGGCGCTGCCCGTGCTCGACGGCGTGTTGGCGCACATCGAGTGCGAGAAGACGCATGCGGTCCCGGCGGGTGATCACACGGTGTTCATCGGCCTCGTGACCGGCGGCCGCGTGACGGATCGGCATCCGCTGTTGTATTACCGGGGGGGGTATGCAGATCTGGGGGGATAAACCGAATGCGGAATGCCCTAAAGGACTCCCTAGCGGTCGCAGAATGCGGAATGCGGAATTGAACGACTAGATGCGCACCGCGGACCGCATCGTCATTCACGCGTCACTGGATCGCGTGTTCGCCGCGGCGCGCGACGTCGAGCGCTGGCCCGAGATCCTGCCCCATTACCGCTGGGTGCGGTTTCTTGAGCGCGGGCCCGACAAAGGCGGGATCGTGGAGATGGCCGCGTGGCGGCCGTTCGGGCCGCTGGGCTACCCGGCCTGGTGGGTGTCGGAGATGCGCGTGGACGCCTCTGCCCGCGAGATCCGGTACCGCCATGTCCGGGGGATCACGCGCGGGATGGATGTGGTCTGGCGGCTGCGACCGGACGGCGCCGGCGCCGTCCACGTGGAGATCGTGCACGAGTGGGACGGCCCGCCGTGGCCGCTGGTCGGCCGCGCGGCGGCGCGGGTGGTGATCGGGCCAGTGTTCGTGCACGGCATCGCCTCGCGCACTCTCGCCGGGATCAAGCGGCACGCGGAGCGCACCGGATGAACAACGGGCGTGATCGAGTGGTGATCACGGGGATCGGCGCGGTCACGCCGATCGGCACGGCCGCGGACGGCCTGTGGGCGGGCCTCGAGCTCCGGCGGTCGGCGGTGCGGAGTCTCACTCGCTTCGACCCCACACCGTTCCGGAGCCACATCGCCGCCGAGATCCCCGACTTCCGGCCGCAGGACCACCTGGAGGCCAAGCGCGCCCGGCGGCTCGACCGGTTTTCGCAGCTCGCCGTCTCGAGCGCGCGGCTCGCCCTGGCGGATGCCGGGATCGCCCCCGCGCGCGAGGATCGCGACCGCGTCGGCGCGATGATGGGATCGGCGCTGGGCGGCGTGGCGTTCGCCGAGGCGCAGGTGGCCACCTACGCGGCCGAGGGGGTCCGCGGGCTCGATCCGACCCTCGCCCTGGCCGTGTTCCCCGGGGCGGCGAGCTGTAACATCGCGATCGAGTTCGGGTTCACCGGACCGAACTCCACGAACGCGATGAGCTGCGCCTCGGGGACGATCGCGGTCGGCGAGGCGTTCCGCACGATCCGCGACGGCCGCGCCGCCGTGATGCTGGCCGGCGGGGCGGAGGCGCCGCTCGCGCCGCTCACCTTCGCCGCCTTCAGCATCATCCGGGCGATGAGCACGCGCAACGACGATCCCGCGCGCGCCTCGCGCCCGTTCGACCGCGCGCGGGACGGCTTCGTGATGGGCGAGGGCGCCGCGGTGCTGGTGCTCGAGGAGCGGGCCCGGGCCGTCGCCCGCGGCGCGAAGATCTACGCGGAGGTAGTGGGCTACGGCTGCACGAACGACGCCTGGCACATGACCGCCCCCCGACCCGACGCCCGCCAGGCCGCCCGGGCGATGCAGCTCGCGCTGGCCGACGGCGACGTGACGGCGGCCGAGATCGGCTACATCAACGCGCACGGCTCGTCGACGCCCCTCAACGACAGCACCGAAACCGCGGCCATCAAGCAGGTGTTCGGCGACCACGCCTACCGTCTGCTAATCAGCGGCACGAAGGGGTACTACGGCCACGCTCTCGGCGCGAGCGGGGCGATCGAGGCGGCGATTTGCGCGCTGGCGATGGCTCACCGCTGGCTGCCGCCCACAATCAACCTGGAGCAACCCGACCCCGCCTGTGACCTGGACTGCCTGCCGCAGGACGGTCGCGCCGCCGCGCCCGACGCGATGCTGTCCAACTCCTTCGGGTTCGGCGGCATCAACGCGTCGCTGGTGTTGCGGCGGACGTAGCCCCGCCAGTAGATTGGCGCCGCCAACATACACCAGAGGATCATCGTGACGTCCAAGTCTCTGCGCTCCACCGCGGCCGAGTTCTTCGGAACGGCGCTGTTCGTCTTCCTGGGCGCCGGCAGTGTCGTGATGAGCGGCGGCGCCGGCACCGTCGCACCGCTCACGGTGGCGCTCGCGCACGGCATCGCCTTGAGCATCCTTGTCACCGCCACGTTGGGCATTTCCGGCGGCCACCTCAACCCGGCGGTCACCGCCGGCTTGTGGCTGGCGCGCAAGGTCGACGGCCGCACCGCCGGCTCTTACGTCCTCGCCCAGCTTATTGGCGCGTTGCTCGGCGCGGCGCTCGCGAAAGCCCTGCTCCCCCTCGCGATGGTGAAGGCCGCGAGCCTCGGCACTCCGGCGCTCGCGGGCAACGTCACCTTCTGGCAGGGCGTCTGGATCGAGGCGGTTCTGACCTTCTTGCTCGTCAGCGCCGTGTTCGGAACGGCCGTATCGCCCGACGCGCCGAAGGTCGGCGGATTCGGGATTGGGCTCGCCGTGTTCGTGGGCACCCTGGTGGGTGGGCCGCTCACCGGCGCCGCGATGAACCCCGCCCGCGCATTCGGCCCGGCAATGGTCTCCTTCCAGCTTACGAGCCAAGCGGTGTACTGGATCGGGCCGCTGCTGGGATCGATGGCGGCGACGCTGCTCTGGAAGTACGTGTTGCTTCCCAAGGATCCGTCCGAGCTTTGACGTGTTTTAGAGAAGCTCTCCCACCACCGGCGCGAAATACGTCAGGATGATGTCCGCCCCCGCCCGGCGAATCGCATACAGCGTCTCCCACATCGCCCGCGTCTCATCGAGCATCCCCCGCGCCGCGGCGGCCTTGATCATCGCGTACTCGCCGCTCACCTGATACGCCGCCAGCGGCGCGCCGAACTCCTCCCGGGCGCGGCGGATGATGTCGAGGCACGGCAGCGCGGGCTTCACCATGATCAGATCCGCACCCTCCTCGACGTCCAGGCGGATCTCGCGCAGCGCTTCGTCGCCGTTGGTCACCTGCATCTGATAGGTCTGGCGGTCGCCGAACTGCGGAGTGGAGCCCGCTGCTTCGCGGAACGGCCCGTAGAACGCGGAGGCGAACTTGGCGGCGTAGGACAGAATTGGGAGGTGCGTGAACCCGGCGGCGTCGAGCGCCTTGCGGATCCCGGACACCCGGCCGTCCATCATGTCGCTCGGCGCCACGAGGTCGACCCCCGCGCGCGCTTGGGTGACCGCGACCTTCCCAAGCAGGTGCACCGACGCGTCGTTCTCCACGTCGCCATCGGAGATCACGCCGCAGTGGCCGTGATCGGTGTACTCGCAGAGACAGACGTCGCCGATGACGAGCAGGCCTGGCGCGGCGCGCTTCACGGCGCGGATCGCCTGCTGCACGATGCCCTGCTCGTCGTAGGCCTCGGAGCCCGTGGCGTCCTTCGCCGCGGGCAGGCCGAACAGGATGATCCCCCCGAGCCCGAGCTGCGCCCCGCGCGCGGCGTCCTTCACAAGCTCGTCGACGGAGGTCTGATGCACGCCGGGCAGCGCCGCGACCTCGCGGCGCACGCCCTCCCCGTGGCAGACGAACAACGGCCACACCAGCTGGGAGGGCGCCAGGTGGGTCTCCTGCACCAGGCGGCGCAGCGCCGGCGTGCGGCGCAGCCGGCGCATACGGAGGATCGGGAAGCCGCTCATCGCGCGAGTAACTTCGGCGCGCCCTGCGCCTCCAGCAAGTGCGCGACGGCGGCGCCGGCGGCGCCGGCGGCGCCGGGATCGGCGGGATCGATGTCCGCCGACGCGGTGAGCTGTACCGATCCGTCCGGAGCCGTGACCCGGCCGAACAACCGGCTCCCGGCATACGCCGCCACCGGCGCCTGACAACCCCCGCCGAGCGCCGCGAGGAGCGCCCGCTCCGCGAGCACCGCCCGCCGGCTATCGGGATGCTCGAGGGCGTGCAGCGCGTCCCGCGCGCCGCGGTCGTCGGCGCGGATCTCGAGGCCGAGGGCACCTTGCCCGGGCGCCGGCATGACCTCGAGCGGGTCGAGCCGGGCGGCGATCGCGTCCGCGAGGCCCAGGCG
>JACOVF010000027.1 GCA_016177465.1 Gemmatimonadota bacterium | reverse complement strand
CGGCGAAGGAGAACGCCGAGAAGTACAGGAACAGCACCGTCAGGTCGATCACGTCCCGCACCTTGGCGAACACCGCCGCGCGGAGCCCGATCAGGAAGAACACACCCAGGGTGAAGGGGATGAACTTCATTTCCACGAAGTCCGCCGCCTGGATTTCTCGCATCCCGATGTAGTGGTTTAGGATGTTGATGCCCTGGAGATCCGCCCCGCCGTTCCCGCCGACGATCTTGTGCGCGAAGATCGACATCCGGAGCCCTTCCGGGAACTGATTGGCGAACATCGTGATCTGCCAGAGGGGAAAGAACAGCGCCACGAGCAGGAACACCCCCGCCCCGAGCACGGCGAGCCGTGCCCGGGGGGAGACGTTCTGCTCCAGCCAGTTGGTCAGCGGCATCAGTGCGTCCCTTGCCCCGCCGCCGGCTCACCCGCCGACGCCGTCGCGGCGCCGCCGCGCGGCTTCACCAGGAGGTAGCCCTGCATCTCCTGGTGCATCGCCGAGCAGAAGTTGGTGCAGTAGAACGGGTACACGCCCGGCTTGGTGGCCCGGAACGCAATGGTCTTCGTTTCGCCCGGATCCACCACCACGTTGATGTTGTAGAGCGCTAGGCCGAAGCCGTGCAGCATGTCGCGCTCCTGCTCGGCGTTGGTGAGGTGGATGACCACCGAGTCGCCCTGGTTCACCTCGATAGACAGCGGCGCGAAATACGAGCGGATCGAGAACATCTTCACGGTGACGAGGTTCCCGCTCCGCGTCACGCTGGCGTTGTCCGCCGCCCAGATGGCGTTGGGATCGCGGTTCTCGGCCCGGGGGTAGACCTCGATCGGCTTCAGCAGGTCCGCCCGCACCAGCTGGGCGAAATGCGGCTCCGGCTCGGTGTAGGCCTCGTACAGCATCGTCATCCCGGCGCCGGTGATGTCGATCAGCTGGCTGGACTCGGGCTGGGAGGGCCCAACGTTCAGGTGCCGGCCCTTCGACAGCTTGTTCATGGAGATCAGGTAGCGGCCCACCGGATGGCGGGTGTCGCCGTGCGCCGTGACCAGGTGGCCCACCGCGAAGTGTACGGGGATCTTGGCCACTACGAGGGCGGAATCATTCCCCGTGAACGGCCCGAGCTTCCACTTGGCGATCGCCGACTCGACGAACAGCGAGGTGTAGGCGTAGCCCTGGTCGTCGAACTGGGTGTGCAGTGGGCCGAGCCCCACGGGCACCTCGGCGACCTTGATGCTCTCGTAGCGCAGAACCGGAATCCCGTCCTCGTTGCCGACAGTGTCGTTCGCCTGCACCGCCTTGAGGAACCGTTCGAACTCGTACACGGTCACGAACGGCGCGAGTTTGCCGCCGCCCACGACGTACCGGCCGTCGGGCGAGATGTCCGCGCCGTGCGGGCTCTTGGCGAGCGGCACGAGGTACATAGCCCCCGGAATGTCCTTGGGATCGAGCACCCGTACCCCGCCCAGCATCCGGCCCTTCCCGGCCGCCGCGGCCTCGGCCGCGCGGCGCCAGTTGACGAAGGTGATGTAGTCACGCTCCCGCTGGCTCGCCGTGATCTCGAGCCGTCCGGTGGCGCGCTCGGTGTTGTACGAGCTCCACACGACCCAGTCGCGTGAGATCTCGCGACCCGTGGCCGCCAGGTCCCAGTCGAACGGCGGCGTGAGGATCTGCCAGCCCAGGCGCATCTCGCCCGTGGCGCTGTCGATCGTGATGCCCGTCAGCACGCCCTTGTATTGCGTGGCGTACTGCGAAAGCGGCGCGTAGGTCCCGCGGGGTACCGGGATCGAGAAGCGGCTCGCGACCAGCGCGTACTCCGTGTTCTCCGTCACGAACGCCGAGCCATGGTTGCCGCTCGAGTTCGGGATCGGGCCGAGGATCTGCTTCGTCTTGAAATCCCGCAGATCGACGCGCGCCAGCCGGTTGTTCGCATTGTCGTTCACGAACAGCCAGCGGCCGTCATAGTCACCCTTGATCTTCGACAAGGCCGGGTGATGGACGTCGCCCCAGGTGTACTCGCCGAGCATGCGGCGGGACTCCGCGTCGAAGCCGTAGCCGGTGGCGGGATAGGGGGCGAAGACGGGGATCGTGGCGATGTGGCGCATCGAGGGCACCCCCGCCACGTAGATCTGGCCGGAATGGCCGCCGGAGTAGAACAGGTAGAACTCGTCCTGCTTGCCGGGCGGCACGAACGTCCGCTGCGCCGCCTCGCGGACGTCGGCCATCTGGCTGTTCTGCCCCGATTGGGGGGTGGACTTCGGCGCGCACGCCGCGACGGCGAGCACCGCGAAAGCCGCAAATCGACGGGCCATGCTGAGTACCTCCGGGTTCACTGCTTGGGGGTGTCGCGTTCGCCGCGCTCTTCCTGCTCCTCGTGCAGCTGTTTGAGGAGTCGGATCACCGAATCGCGCTCGGCGGGCGAGAGTTGGATCATCGAGCCGAGCACCACCTGCATCGTGCCGGTTGGGTTGGACAGGAACTCCTCCAGCTTCACGCCGAACCGGCTCTGGACGTCGGCATAGGAGGAAGTCAGATCGGGCCCGACTTCCGCGGCCGACTTGATCCCGACCGCCGAGATCGAGTGGCACTGGGGACAGCCTTTCCCGACAAACAGCACCGCCCGGGGGTCATTCCCCGTCACCTGCCACGCGCCCGTCGGCGTCGTAGCGGCCGGCGCCGCGCCCACGGTATCGGTCTTGTTATCACCCTTGGAGCAGGCCCCCGCTCCTAGAGTCGAGAGCAACAGCCCTGCGCGGATTGCCCAACGCACCGAAAAGCCTCCGTGAAGTTGCAGTGAGGAGGCTACCGGATGCGTTCGTGGATGATTGTGAAGGTGACGTGAGGCTTTCTTTAGAGTTCCACTGTCTGCCGGTCCCGCGCGACCGCGACGTCCCAGCGATAGCGCTCGCGAATCGCCTCGGCCAGGCTTTGCGCGGCCGCGGGCTCGCCGTGAACCAGGTACGTCCGGCTTGGCGGACGGGTGAAGCCGGACAGCCAGCGCAGCAGCTCCTCTCGGTCGGCGTGGGCCGAAAGGGCGTCGAGCGACTCGACCGTCGCCCTGACGGGCAGCTCGCGACCGAACAGGCGCAGCTTCTCCACTCCGTCCCTGAGCGCCCGGCCGCGGCTCCCCACCGACTGAAACCCCACCAGCAGCACCGTCGTCCGCGGGTCGTCGAGCCGCACGAGCAAGTGGTGCAGGATCCGGCCGCCGGTCGCCATGCCGCTCCCGGCGATGATGATCACCGGCCCGCGAAGCTGGTTCAGCTTCCTGGAGTCCTCGCGCGTGCGCGAGATCTGCACGCGGCCGCTGTCCAGCGGACTGCTCTTCCGCTGCACCGACGCGGCCATCTCGACGTCGTGGTCTTCGGGGTGACGAGCGTAGATATAGCTGACCTCGGTGGCCATCGGGCTGTCGACCCAGATCGGCAGGGTCGGGATGCGCTGCTGCTTCTCCAGCTGGCGCAGCATCCAGATCAGCTCCTGCGTCCGCCCCACGGCGAACGCCGGCACGAGCAACGCGCCACCCCGGGCCGCGGCATCGTTCACGATGCGCGCGAGTTGCTCCTCGGCGCCGGCCGGGTGCGCGCGATTCCCGTACGTCGACTCGAGGAGCAGGACGTCGGCCTCGGGAATCGGCTGCGGGTCGTGGATGATGGGCCGGTCCCACCGGCCCAGGTCTCCAGAAAACGCCAGGCGACGCGTCCCCGCGCCGTCCACCCGCACGTCCAGCGTGGCCGCTCCCAGGATGTGGCCCGCCGGCCGGTACAGCACCTCGACGCCTTTGGCGGGCCCGAACGGGCGGCCGTACCGCTGGGGCTCGAGCAGCTCGAGCACCCGCTCGGCGTCCCCCGCCGTGTAGAGCGGCAGGGCGGGCTTGTGCTTGGAGTAGCCGAAGTAGTTGGCGCGCTCCGCCTCCTCTTCCAGCAGCCGAGCGGAATCGGCCAGCAGCACGCGCACCAAGTCGGCGGTGCCCGACGTACAGTGGATGGGCCCGCGATAGCCTCGCCGCGCCAATACCGGCAAATAGCCGGTGTGGTCGATGTGGGCGTGGCTCAGCACGACGGCGTCCACCTCTTTGGGGTCGATGCGCTGACCCCAGTTTCGCTGGCGCAGCGCCTTCTCACCCTGGAACAGGCCGCAGTCGAGCAGCACGCCCTGCTCGCCGACTCGCAGCAAGTGCATCGAGCCGGTCACTGTCCCTGCGGCCCCGAGGAACTGCAGCGTGGCCATGGGCGGGAAGATGCGCCGCCCGGTCGCCAACCGCTACGCGGCCAAGACCTCCGACAAGTCTCCCGCGCCACCGCTTACCCCGGCGGCACGGAAGCGGGGGTGACCCCGTCCTCGGCGCCGTCCCGGATCGTCAGCCAGTCGGTGCGTACCCGGTCCCATTCCTGGATCACGAGCCCCTGACGCTCGAACAGCGCGCGGATCTGGACTGGCCCCCAGGCGACGATCTCCTCGAGAATCGGCACCAGCACGCTGAGCGCATCGTCGCTGATCACCGTGCGCTTGGCGATGTGCGCGACCTCCCGGGCCTCCGAAGCGGCGATCGTGAAGCCGTCGCCGCGGTTCACGTGCAACATGACGGGGATGTCCGACTGCCCGTCGCCCACGTAGACCACCTGGTCTCGCGGGACGGCGAGCTGCGCGCGCAGCGCCTCGACCGCGGCCACTTTCCCGTACCCCGCCGCCACGCGGATGATCGAGTCGACCTCGCCCGACTGGGCGTCCCACTGGAAGCGCGTCCCGATCACGTGATCCGACGGCACGATGCCCTCGAGGGCCGCGAACACGACTTCCTCGGGCGCCGCCGAGATCACGTAGAAGTCGAAGCGGTGGCCGTCGATTCCCTGCTCGAGCATCCGGGCGAGGAGCCGCACGTTCCGCTTCAGGCGCACGCGCCGCCCGACCTCGAGCAGGTCCGCGCGCGTCACGCGGCGGTACTCGGGGTCGTGCCGCAACAGGTAGGCGAGCTCGGCCCCCTGCTGCACCAGGTTCAGGCGCGCCAGGCCGGCCACTTTCTCCCGGAAGCCCGAGCTGCCGAGCACCTCGCTCAGGACGATGCCGGAATCGTTGAAGCTCAGGGTCTGGTCGAAGTCGCTCGCCAGCAAGTAGTGCTTCTTCATGGGTCGCTCCTCTGGTTCAGCGACAAAAAAGCCCGCTCCGACGACTGGGGAGCGGGCTCATCTGCACTGTGCGAAATCTGCGTTCGCGCTTCAGCCAGCACGCACCGTCCCCGGGCTTGGCGGCCCAGCGTTCAGGAACCGGTTGGTGCGGCAGTGGCACACGTTCATGGCGAATCGTACCCAGAGCCGAGGGGGCGCGTCAACCGTCGGACGGTCACCACCGTGTAACGCCCGATGCCCTCAGGCGCCGAGGATCTCCGGCAGCCGGCCGACCACGGTCTTCTTGCCGTCGGGCGAGATCGGGGTGGGACCGAGATACACGTCGAACAGCGCCCAGCACAGGGCGGCGTTCTCGATCTCCCCCACTTGCCGGCCCCCGATCGAGACGACGAGTTTGTTGCCGGGCGTCCAGGCGAACAGCAGCTCGGTCCCGCTCGCCAACCGGTCGGTGAAGAAGCCGCGGAAGCGCTGCAGCGCCTCGGCCCCGCCCGGCATCCCCCGCTCCGCCGCCTGCGCCACGCGCGGCGCGAGCGCGCCGTCAAACGCCTCGGCCATCTGTTCGCCCCCGACGTTGCGCGTCATGACCAGTCGCATCGTCATCGGGAAGCCGCCCTTCAGGAGTTCCCCGTAGAGCGTCTGGTCGCGCGCCAGGTCGGCCGCGCCCTTGCCGCGCCAGGCGGAGAGCGCAGCCCGGGCCCCGGCCGGCTCCACGTACAGCCCGAACGCGTACACCTTCACCTTGAGCACGGTCCGGGTGCGGACGCCGGTGCCGGTGAGGGCTTGCGTCCCCGCGACGCTCTGGAGCTCCGCCGGGAATGTGACCTTGGTGTTCGGCTCGGTGACTTCAGCGCCCTGGAGGGATACCGGCGCGACGGCGGCGAGCAGGAGCAACGTGGCGATCATGCGGGACCTCGTAGAGGGGAAGAGGCGCCGGTCGGAATCGAACCGACGTATAGAGGTTTTGCAGACCTCTGCCTTACCACTTGGCTACGGCGCCAGGAGGGGGAAGTTAAACGCGCACCGTCACCGCGGCAAATACCGCTTCGGAAACTTCGCGATCACCGTGTAGGCCGGGTCCACGATGTTTGCCACGCTGCTCTCCCCCACCTGTCCCAGGAGCGCGTAGGCGTCATACTTCCCGAACCCGTACTCCTCGAGCCACTCGATCAGCTCCACGTGCGCCAGCCGGAAGGCGTCGATCAGCGGCCGACCGCTGCCCGCCACCATGAGGTAGTCCGCATCCTCGAGGCGCGGCCAGTCGATCGTCTTCCCCTTGATCACATCGAGCTGCAGCACGACGTCCATCGACGTCTCGAGGCCCGTCCCCGCCACCTCGCCTTCGCCCTGGCGCGCGTGGCCGTCGCCGAAATAGAAGTAGGCGCCGTCGTGGAAGATCGGCAGATACACCGTCGTCCCCTCGCGCACCTCCTGCGCGTCCAGGTTGCCCCCGAAGTCCCCGGGCCACAGCCCCGCGAACGCCTCGTCGCCCCGAGGTGCCACCGCCACTCGGCCGAGCATCGGCCGGAGTTCGATCGTGATCCGATGCATCCGGCTGTCGGGGAGCTCGGTCGTGCCCGTCATCCGCTCGCGGTCGAGCCGCCAGAGATAGCGGCGCGGCGGGATCGGGTCGTTGAGGAGCCGCACCCGCGCGTCCGTCGCGAGCCCGCCAAAGTTCGCGTAGATCTGCGCTGCCGCCAGGTCGGTGTTGGGGCGGACGCGGATCACCTTCACGACCAGAAGGTCGTTCGTGGTCGCCCCTGCGACGTAGATCGGCCCGACCTCGCCTGGGAACGCGCCGCCCTGCTCCGTATAGTACGGCCCGTGCATCGTGTTCGAGATGAGCACGGTCCCCGGCTTGACCCGGAGCACGGGCTCTCGGACGGCGAAGGTGGAGTGGCCCACCGTGGGGGTGTATCGTACCGTATCCTGCGCGACCAGAGCCATTGCCAGCAACAGGATCATCGCCGTACCTCCGCCATGAGCGCCAACACGTTGTCCTCCGAGTCCTTGCAGAACGCGAGCCAGAGGTCGTGGGTCTCGAGCTTCGCCACGAAGTGCGGCGGCCGCTCGAACGCGACGCCCCGACCCGTGAGAACTTGGTGCGCGGCGTGGATGTCGTCCACCCGGTAGTAGAGAATCGAGGCGGGGTGGTCGAATCGCGGCTCCGACGCCAACCCGAGCATCAACCGGATGCCACCGCAATCGAAGAACGCCATGCCCGGTACCTGGAACAAGAAGCGCATCCCGAGCGTGTCGCGGTAGAAGCGCACCGCCCGCTCCAGGTCGTGCGCGTTGATGGCGATCTGCCCGATGCGGTCCAACCCAACACCCGCCGGCGCGGCGCTCATGGAGCCCCCTTGAATTAGTTAGCCTGGCTAACTAATTTGGGGAGGCATGCCCCGGCGCACAAGTGACGAGATCGTGGCGGACCGGCTGCATTCCGCGGCCATCCACCTGTTGCGCTGCCTCCGCCGCCAGGACGTCGAAGCGATGGAGATCGGGCCCGCGCGCCTCTCCGCCCTCTCGGTCCTCGTCTTCGGGGGGCCTTGCACCCTCGGCCAGCTGGCCGCCGCCGAGCAGGTGAAGCCCCCCACCATGAGCCGCCTCGTCGGCAAGCTCGAGCGCGACCTCCTCGCCACCCGCGTCCCCGACCCCGCCGACCGCCGCAGCGTCCGCATCGCGGCGACCCGACTCGGCCGCGCCGTCCTGCGCCGCGGCCGCGCGCGCCGCATCCAGACCCTCGCCGCGCGCCTGGCGCCCCTGAAACGCGACGAGCTCGACCGCCTCGCCGAGGCGGCCGAGCTCATGGAGCGCGTGGCGCGCGCGCCTTAGTCGGCCGGGACCTGCGCCTCCACGGGCGCGCCCGTCCAGCGCTTCACCCGCGCCCCCACCCAAGCGCCGAAGTCGTCCAGGTAGCTGTACACCACCGGCACCACCACTAGGGTGAGCAGCGTCGAGGTGATCAACCCGCCGATCACCGCGTGGGCCATCGGCGCGCGGAACTCCGCGCCCGCCCCCAGCGCCAGCGCCGTCGGCAGCATCCCGAAGATCATCGCCAGCGTCGTCATTACGATCGGCCGGAGTCGCAGCTCCCCGGCGTCGATCAGCGCGCGGCGCCGGTCGCTGCCCCGTCCGCGCGCCTGGTTCGCGAAGTCCACGAGGAGGATCGCGTTCTTCGTTACGAGGCCCATCAGCATGATCACGCCCGTCATGCTCATGATGTTGAACGTGCCCCGCGTCACCATCAGCGCGAGCATCACGCCGACGAGCGAGAGCGGCAGGCTCAACATGATCGCGAGCGGCTGCAGGAAGCTCCCGAACTGGGACGCCAGGATCAGGTAGATGAACACGACCGCGAGCAGCAGCGCCTCGACGATGTAGCCCACCGTCTCGACGAAGTCCGCCTGCTCGCCGGCGAAGTCCCACCGGTAGCCCGCCGGCAGCGCCATCGCCCCCAGCCGAGCCTGCACGTCCCCCATGACCTCGGTGAGCGGGCGGCCCTGGTAGTTCGCCTCGATGGTCACGACGCGCTCGAGGTTCAGGCGCCGGATCTCGCTCGGTGCGCCGGCCTGGCGGATCGTCGCGACCTGGCCGAGCGGCACCATCGCGGGGACGCCGGTCCGCGGATCCGGCCGGCTCGACGCGAGCGGAATCCGGGCGACGTCGGTCTGCGATTCGCGCGCTTCCGGCGCGAGCCGGACGACTACATCGTGCGAGAGGCCCGTGGCATCCTCCCAGTCCCCCGCCGTCTGGCCCGCGAGCACGGGGCGGAGCGCGGCGCCGATCGCCCCGACGGAGAGCCCCAAGTTGGCGGCGAGGTCCCGGTCGATGTCCACCACCAGCTCGGGCTTGCGCCCCTCGAGGCTGGAGCGCAACTCCACGAGCCCGGGCACGTCGCGCACCGACGCGATGGCGCGGTCCGACAGCTCCTGGAGTCGAGCCAACTCTGCCCCCTGCAGGTTCAGCTCAATGGGCGCCCGGGCGCCGCCGACCACCCCGAGCTCGACGACGCGCGCCGTCACCCCCTGAAACCGCGGCAGCACCTCGCGCATCGCGGCCTCGAACTCCTGCTGCGTCCGACGGCGCTCGCCCTTCGGCTTGAGCTTCACGTAGACCTGGCCCTTGGTCACGGCGTTATTGTGCTGCGCGCCGCCGACCGTGGCGTACGTGAGCGCCACCTCCGGCTGCGCGTTCAGATAGCCCGCGATCTCGACGGCCTTGCTCGATGTGTAGGCCACGGACGAACCCACCGACGTCTCGATCGCCACAGCGGTCTGCTCCTCGTCCGACTCCGGCATGAACTGGCCGCCCACGAGCCCGAGGCCGAACAGGCTCATCGCCGCCACGAAGGCCGCCGCGGCGATCCCCATGGTCGCCAGCCGGTGGTCCAGCGCCCATGCGATGACGCCGCGGTAGCCCTTGCCCAGCGCGGTGAAGAACGCGTTGAACCGCTCCAGTGCCCGCCCGATCGGCCCCCGCCGCGCGTCCCCTTCGGCCTGTGGGTCGTACCACAGCGACGACAGCATCGGATCCAGCGTAAACGACACGAACAGCGAGACCAGCACCGCGGCCGCCACGACCACGCCGAACGGATAGAAGAAGCGACCCACGATGCCGCCCATGAAGGCCACGGGGACGAACACCGCCACCACCGTGAACGTCGTGGCGAGCACCGCGAAGCCGATTTCCGACGTCCCGTGGCGCGCGGCCGTGTAGTGATCCTCGCCCGTCTCCACGTGCCGGACGATGTTCTCCCGCACCACGATCGCGTCGTCGATCAGGATCCCGATCGCGAGCGACAGGGCCATCAAGGTCATCGTATTCACGGTGAAGCCGAACGCGTAAATCGCGAAGAACGCCGCGATCACCGAGACCGGGAGCGTGAGCCCGGTGATGACCGTGGAGCGCCAGGAATTCAAGAACAGGAACACGATGAGGACCGTGAGCAGCGCGCCCTCGACGAGCGTCTTCTGCACGTCCTCGACGGAATTCCGGATCCAGACCGAGTTGTCCTGGATCGTCTCGACCTGCGCCCCACCTGGAAGGCTGCGGTTCAGCTCGGCGACCACCTCCTGGATCGCGTCGGCGACGTCGACCGTGTTCGCCCCGGAGCTCTTCCGGACCTCGAGGGCCACGGCGCGCCGCCCGCTCACGAACGCGACGTCGCGTTCTTCCTCCTGGGCATCCTCGATCCGCGCCACTTGGCCAAGGCGCACCGGCTGGCCGTTCCGGGTCGCGATGATGAGGTTCGCGAAGCCGCGCGGGTCGCGGATGCGTCCCGCCACGCGCACCAGGTTCTCGGCGCTCCCCCGCTCCACCCGACCCGCCGGGATGTCCCCAGTCTCACGCTCCAGGGCCCCGACCACCACCTCTGGCGAGATCCCGAGCGCCCCGAGCCGGTCGGGGTGCAGGAGCGCGTGGATCTCGCGCTTCAGCCCGCCAACCACGGTCACGTTGCCGACGCCCGCGACGTTCTGGATGCGCCGGGTCACGACCTCGTCGCCGAGCCGCGTGAGGTCGCGCAGTGCCCACCCGTCACCCCGCACGGCAAGGGTGAGGATGGGCTGCTGCTCCGGGTCGAACCGCCCGATCACCGGCGACTCGATGTCCGTCGGTAGCTCGGTCCGCAGGGCGTCGATCTTCGCCCGCACGTCCGCCTGGGCGTCCTGGATATCGGTGCCCAGGTCGAACTGAACCAGGATCGTCGAGAACCCCTCGGTGGACGTGGACTGGATCTTCTTCACGCCCTCCACCGTGTTCACCGACTCTTCGATCTTCTTCGTGACGTCCCGCTCCACCGATTCGGGGCTCGCCCCGGCGTAGCTCGTCTGGATGACGAGGAAGGGGAACTCGACGTCGGGCCACTGGTCGATCTGCAGCCGCCGGTAGGAGAAGAGGCCCAGCACCACCAGCGCCATGATCATCATGGTCGCCAGGACCGGTCGTTTGATGGACAGGTCGCTCAGGAACACGGCTCAGCCCTCCCCGCCCGCGAGCGTGATGAGCTGGCCCGGAGTCAGCCCCTCGGCCGGCCCGACGATCACCGTCTCGCCGCCCGTGAGGCCGGTCGTGATCTCAACCAGCGACGCCTGCTCGTCCACCACGCCGGTCCTCACATCGCGCCGGGCGATGCGCCCGTCCGCGATGATCAGCACGTACGAAAGGCCCGCCGCGTCGCGCCGGACGCCGGCCTGGGGCACCGCGATCGCGCCCTGTACCTGGCGCAGCACCACGCGGCCCGACGCGTACAGCCCGCCGACCAACCGCCGGTCGGCGTTCGTCACGGTGACGTACACCTGCACCTGTCGGGTCTGCGGGTCCGCCGTGGCGTTGACGCGCGACACCCGCCCGCCCACGCCGGCACCCGTCGCGCCCGTGATCGCGAGCACCACCGGCGCGCCCGACCGCACGCTCCCCGCGAACTCGCTCGGCACCGTGGCGGTGAACTCGAGCTCCGACACGTTCACGAGCCGGAACATGAGGTCGCCGTCCTTCACCCGGTCTCCCGCGTCCACCGAGCGGGCGGCGATGACCCCACCCACCGGCGCGCGCACCGTCGCCTCGGCCAGCCGCTTCGCGGCCTGGGCCGCGGCGGCCTCCGCGGCACGGAGCGCCACCTCGGCGCTCTCCACATCGCGCTGGGACACGGCCCCTTCCGTGAAGAGGTTCTGCATCCGCTCGTAGTCGGCTGCCGCGAGACGGCGCTGCGCTTCCGCCGACGCCGCCGCCGGCTCGAGCGCGGAGGTCCGGAACCGGGCCAACACCTGGCCCTGCCGCACCGCTTCACCCTCTTTCACCACCACCGCGTCGAGGACTTCCGGCGCGGGCGAGGTGATCCGGATGTCGATCGCGGGGTCGAGGGTGCCTGATACCGGCACGCCGGCGATCAAGTCGGCGCGAGTCGCGGACGCAACGTCGCTTGGCCCGAGCACGGCCGTGCGGGCCAAGTCCGCCTCGGCCCTCTCCGGGACGTCGGTGCGCCCGCTCGAACGGGCCGCGAGGATCACGATCAGGGCGACGCCCGCGAGTGCGCCCACAGTCAGGTATCGCTTCATGGCTGGATGTCCTTTGAAGGATCAAGCTGGGCAACCTGCTCCCGCGGCCGGCGCACCACCGGCACCGGTCGGCCGAGCGCCCGCTCGAGCTGCGCCAGGGCCAGCAAGTAGTCGCGCGTCGCCTGCACTTCGTTCACTTCCGCCTGCTGCGCCAGCAGCCGCGCGTCCGTCACCTCGAGTTGCGTGGCCATGCCGTTGGCGTAGCGCACGCTCGCGAGGTGCTGGGCGCGCCGCGCCTGGCGCACCGTCCCGCGCCGCGCCGCGAGCAGCGACTGCGTGCGCGCGAGCTCCGCCCGCGCCTGCGCCACGTCGAGCGCCACCTGCTCCCGCACTTGGTCCCGCTGGGCGCGGGCCAGCTCCAGCGCCGCCCGGGCGCGCTCCATGGCGCCCACCGTCCGCAGGCCCAGGAACATCGGGAAGGAGAGCCGCACTTCCGCATTCCAGTTGCGGCGGAACTGCGCGTCGAACGGGGTCATCTCCTGCGGGAACGCCTGGTGCGACAGCGTGGTGCCGACGCTCAGCGTCGGGAGACGGTCCGCCCGCGAGACCCGCACCGCCTGCTCGCGCACGGCCACCGCAGCCTCCGCGGCGACGAGCGCGGGCCGCGCCGGCGCGCCGAGGGAATCCTCGGCCACGACGGGAATGCTCCCGTCCGCGGACTCGAGCGCGGTCTCGAGCACGACCGCCTGATCCGCCGGGACGTTCGCCAGCCGCTTCAGCTCGAGCACCGCGATGGCGTAGCCGTTCTGGGCCGCGACCACCGCGGGTTCCTGATTCGCCGCGTCCACCTGCGCGCGCAGCAGGTCGTACTCGGCACGCGTCCCGACCTGCTGGTAGCGCTGCACCTGGACGAGGTGCTCGCGTGCCTGCCGGAGATTCGCCTCGGCGATGTCGCGGAGCCGGCCGGCGTAGGCGGCCTCGAGGTAGGCCCGCTTCACGCGGAATGCCACATCGGCCGCCGTCTCCTCTTCCTGCGCGGCGACGCCACGGCGGAACGAGCGCGCGGCCGATAACCCCGCGCCGACCTTGCCGCCCGAGAACAGCAGCTGGGTCGCCTTGATCTCCACCGTCCACGCGTTGGCCGCCCCGAACGGGGAGTTCTCGAAGATGGGGCCGAGCGTCGTGTCGCCGCTCGCGCCCTCGAAGATCGAGGCGAACTGCCGCGTGTAGACGAGGCTGCCGGTCACCTGGGGGAGCGCGGCGGCGACGGCCTCGCGGACCTGGCCGTTCGCGTCCCGCACCTGGGCCCGCGCAAGCCGCATCTCCTCGCCCGATTCGAGCGCGCGGCGCACGGCGCCGTCGAGGCTCAGCCGAAGGGTGTCGCCGGCGGGCGCCGGGCCCTGCGCGAGCACGACAAGCATGGACAAAAGGTTCACGGCCTTAGTCCCTCGATGACGAGCGTCAGCCGCTCGCGCAGCTCGGCTTTCAGGGAGAATGGCTTCTCGGGAGCCGAGAGCCACCGCAATAGAGTGCCGTCGTACACGGACGCGAGCACTTGCGACGCGCGCTGCGGAGGCACGTCGCGGCGCATTTCTCCCTTCGCCTGCAGTTGCTCGATCACTCGCGTCCCGAGCTCGTCCCAGCGGCGACAGCACTCGTCCACCCCCGAGTGCATCCGTCGCATCCATTCCATCGCGACGTACT
>JACOVF010000026.1 GCA_016177465.1 Gemmatimonadota bacterium | reverse complement strand
CGTCGCGGCGCCGAGCGCGAGCAGAATCGCGAGAACGAGCATGATCCGTTTCATCGGTCCTCCAGGTTCCGGGCAAAAGGGACTAGGAAGACCCGTGCCAGGGGGGCTGGAGTGGCTAAGCCTTTATTCGGTAGGCGGTTGGATTAGCCGCACTGGGTGAGGAAGGTGTCCTTCAGCGGGTACATCTGTCCGACCGCGACCGCAGGGAGTCCTTTAGGGCGACCGCAGGGAGTCCTTTAGGTCCGACCATCAGTCCCCGAAGCTGATCCCCAAGTCCCGGGCGGTCGCGATCGAATCCGAATCGAGCGGCACGCGCTTCGGCGTGGCGAGCGCTTGCTCGATCGGCACGGCGACGATGGCGGGTGGCTGCAAGGCGACCATCATCCCGAACTTCCGCTCGGCGATGAACCGCACGGCGGCGGCCCCGAAGCGCAGTCCCAGCAAACGGTCGAAGGTAGTCGGGCTGCCGCCGCGCTGCAGGTGGCCGAGCACCAGCGAGCGGGTCTCCTTGCCCGTCGCTTGCTCGATCGCCTGCGCCACCCGCTCGCCCATGCCCCCCAGGCGCCGGTGCTGGCTGTCCAGATAGCTCTCGGTGCCGCCCTTCGGGACGGCACCTTCGGCTACGACGACGATGCTGAAGTGACGCCCCTCGGCTTCGCGGTTGCGGATCTTCTCGCACACCTTGCTCAGGTCGAACGGGATCTCGGGGATCAGGATCACGTCCGCGGAGCCGGCGAGCCCGGAGTTGAGCGCGATGAAGCCGGCGTGCCGGCCCATGACCTCCACGACCATCACCCGCTCGTGGCTCTCCGCCGTCGAGTGGAGCTTGTCGATCGCCTCCGTAGCGGTCGCCACGGCGGTGTCGAACCCGAAGGTGGCCACGGTGCCGCCGACGTCGTTGTCGATCGTCTTCGGCACGCCGATGACAGGGATCCCCTTTGCCATCAGCCGCCGGGCGATGGCGAGCGAGCCGTCGCCGCCGATGGCGATGAGGACGTCGAGGCCGTGCCCGCGGAAGGCGGCGACCGCCTCGTCGGAGCGGTCCCGATCGATCCAGGTGCCGTCGGGCTGCTGTTGGCGCCACCTGAACGGGTCGCCGCGGTTGGTGGTGCCGAGGATGGTGCCGCCCAGGTGAGTGATGCCGCGGACTTCCTTGGCGCCGAGAGGAACGATCTCGTCATCGCCGAGCAGCCCGCCGTAGCCGCGCCGGATGCCGGCGACCTGCCAGCCGCGGTGCACGGCGGCGAGGACGGCACCGCGGATGACGGCGTTCAAGCCCGGGGCGTCGCCGCCGCCGGTGGAGAGAGCGATTCTCAACGCGCGCGACGGCCCTGCCGCATCAGCCCGAGCACTTCGCCCGGCTCAGCGTGGCGGTTCAGGGCGCTCTTGGAGAAGACCAACCGGCCGTCCACCTCGACCTCGAAGCGGCCGCCGGAGGACTCGATGAGCCTCACTTCCGCATCTGGGAACGTGCTGCGGATCTCGGCCGCCAGACCGGTGGCCCGAGGCTCGTAGTTTCAAATGACGCAGTATTCAATCGTGATGCGCATGGCGTAAACATAAGCCCTGCTTGACACGCCGCGCCACACACCCGAGTTTGCGCGGCATCCTTTCACCCCCTGGACATCCCGGGCCGACCGGCATGAGTCCCGCTCCCCGCGTGCAGTGGGGTCCCTCGCTGATCGTGCGCGGCCTGGTCGGCCTCCTCGCCGTCATCGCTTTCGCGGCCGCGGCGAAGGCTTCGGGCTCACGAATGGCTTTTCCTCACTACGTGCTCGGCGTCGTGGCCTTCGCGGCGCTGGACCGCAGCTGGGCCTTCGCCGTGCTCGTCGCGCCGTTCACGCCGCCTCCGCGCAGCGGGCGAGCGGCGGTGCGGCGCAGGCCGCGAATCTCGTGAGCGCCGCGGCCCGGGAGTCGGAGGAATTAAGGAAAGGCGCGGGCGAGCTCGCCGCGGCCGGGGACCAACCAGACCAACTTGCTGGCGTTGAACGCCACGATCGAGGCCGCGCGGGCCGGGGCCCACGGCCGCGGCTTCGCGGTCGTGGCCGACGAGGTCCACAAGCTCGCCGAGGAGAGCGGCCGGGAGGTCCGGAACGTCGGGAAGTCGGTGCAAGAGACGCGCCGGGCGCTAGACCGCTCGGCCCAGTTCCTGGAGCGGATCCGCGCCGACCTGGGGGCCGTGGTGCAAAGCTCGGCCGGCTGGGTAGAAGACCTGAACAGCATCGCGGAAGCAGCGACGGGCACCGCGCGCGCCGGGAAGCGGGTGGCGGAGACGGCGCGAGCCAACGCGCAGCTGGTCACCCGCATCACGGCGTCGCTCGCGCAGGCGCAGACCGGCGCGCAATCGTCCACTCAGGAGGCGGAGGCCGTCGCCGCGGCGGCGGCCGAGCAGCTCAGAGCCATTGAGGATCTCGCTCATGGAGCCACGGAACTCTCGACGCTCGCCGAGAGACTCTCGCAGGCCGTGCGGTTCGTGCGAGGGGAGGACGGCCGCGCGTAGGTTCGCCTGGGCGACGCTGGTCGCCGCATTGGGATGCGGCGAGACGGCCGGGCCGATCGCGCTCCCCACCGCCCGCATCGATTACGTGGACGGCGCCGTCGAGCCGATCCTGGTGCGGGGGCAGGCGCTCGTCATCGAGGGGTTCGGCTTCGGCGCCGCCCAGGGCACGGGACGCGTGCGGTTCCTCAAGGCGGGCGGCGGCGTGGTGGACGCACTCATCGGGGACTCGGCGTCGTGGAGCGACCTCGCGGTGCGCACGACCGTCCCCGATTCGGCGGTCTCCGGTCTGCTGACCCTCAGCACCGCGACAGGCCGCCGGCTCACGGCTGCGGTCCACGTGCTCCCCCGGATCCCGTTCGACCCGGCGACGCTCGCATGGCAGGCGCGGGCGGCATTCCCGCGCGCGCCGGTGGGCGTGGCGCTGGCCGCAGCGGAGTACGCATCCGGCGGGACCGTGTCCACCACGCTGTTCGCTGCAGGGGGCGCGGAGCCCGTCGGCGGGGATTCGTTGCTGGCGCCGGACTCGGGGGTTTACGTCGCGCGCGCACTGCCGGGCGGCGCGATCAACGCCTGGGCCCGCCAGCGTGACACGACGGACGCCGCGCGGAGCCGGGTGCTCCCGGCACCCCGGGCGTTCGCGGCGGCGGCGGTCGCGACGCGTCACAACTCCCGCTTCACCGGCAACGTGCTGTACGTGATCGGGGGCATAGACGCAACCGGGCGGGTGCTAGCGTCGGTGTTCGGCGCCGACATCGGCCCCGATAGCGTGGTCGGCCGGTTCATCACCGTCGAGCCGCTGCCTGCGCCGGTCGCGGGCGCGATCGGCGTCATGCGCCGGGGGCGCGTCTATGTGATCGGGGGCACCGACTCCCTGGGCCACCCCCAGCGTACTGTGTACGTGGGGCGCGTGGGAACCGACGGCCACATCGACGGCTGGTACCAGCAGCCGCTGATCCCGGCGCCGCGCGCCTACGGCGGGGGCGTGGTGCTCGACGGCCGCGCCGTGGCCTTCGGCGGTGTGAGCGACAGCGTGGCGCCGGGCGGCGGGCTGGACGCGGCTCCGACGCGACTCGCCTCGACCGACACCGCGCCGCTCAGCCTCGTGTCGGGGTTCTTCACGGGCGTCTGGGGCCCCGGAGGGGCGCTGCTGCCCACCGGGCGATCGCAGTTCGCCACGCTCGACCTCGGGAACGTCGCGCTGGTCGTGGGGGGGATGTACGCGGGCGCGGCGGGCGACGCCGCCGAGACGCTCGCGGCGGGCGTGGGCGGGGATTCGATCGGCCCCTTTGCGGGTCCGGTGGGGACCAACTCGATCGCCGGGCTGGCGGGCGGCACGCTGGTGGGCCCCGCCGCCGTGGCCTGGCACGACGCGGACGGCACGCGACACGGCCTCGTGCTGGGGGGGATGGACCTCCAGACGCGTCTGCGGCGCGCCGGGACCTGGGGGTTCTGAGAGGAGCGAGCGACATGCGGCACATCGGCATCGTGGCGGTGGCGGCTGCGCTGGTCACCGCGCCGGTCGCGGCCCAGCGGGCACGGCAGCTGGAGATCGGCGCGTTCGGCTCCTACGCGCGCTACGACCGCGTCTTCCAGCTCGACAATCAGCTCGGCGGCGGCGGCCGCCTGGGCTATTTCTTGGGCGACCGCGTCAGCCTCGAGGTCGAAGGCGGTTACCAGAGTCCCACGCCGTGGGGGGGCGGCCCGACGGCCAAGCTCACGCTCGCCAGCGCCAGCCTCGTGTTCAACGTCGGCGGCGCCCGCCACCTCTTCTACGTCCTGGGCGGGTACTCGCAGGTCACCTTCGGCACAGCCGCGCCCTACGATTTCAGCGAGAGCGCCGCGCACGGCGCGATCGGGGATCGGCTCTTCT
>JACOVF010000040.1 GCA_016177465.1 Gemmatimonadota bacterium | reverse complement strand
GTTCGGGAACGGGAACGTGGAGAGAGGTGCGCTCTGCGAGAACCGTCACGCCGACCTCCGATTGCGATGCTGTTCTAGGGGATACAGGCACACGGGCCAATCCCGCACGGGGCGATTAAGTTCCCGGTGGGAATCCGGAGGGGCGCTCGGCGGCGTTCCTTCATGCACGCGTCGCCCCAGCGCAGAGGGAACCCGCCACGCCACCCGAGGATTCGGTCATCGGGCCCACGAAGTCACCGCCGGAGACGGACACTCCCGCGTTCGAGCAGGAGTTGCACGCCTCCATCGAGGCGGTGCACCGGTTTGCGCTGCGGCTGGCCCGAGATGCGTCCGCCGCCGAGGACCTCGTGCAGGAGACGTACCTGCGAGCCCTCGCCCATCGGGATCAATACACACCCGGCACGAACTGCCGCGCGTGGCTGTTCACCATTTGCCGCAACGTGTTCGTGAAGGGAGCCATGCGAGACGCGCGCGAGATCGCTGTCGAAGATGCGGAACTGGAGGCTATGGGCGCCGCCGGCGTTCATGGCGCCATGGTCGCCTCTGATCCGACCGGCACAGTGTTCGAACGGACGGACGTGGACGATGCCGTTCGCAAGGCCCTGGACAAGCTCCCCGAAGAGTACCGTACTGTCGTGGCGCTGGTGGACATCGAGGATCAGTCGTACGCGGCGGTGGCCGCGATTCTCGGGATTCCCATCGGGACCGTGCGGTCCCGCCTGTTCCGAGGGCGGCGACTGCTGCAGCAGGATCTGCTGGCGTATGCGATGGACGCGGGGCTGATCACAGCCCGAATGGGGCCGAAGCCACGATGATCTCCTGCCAGGAAGTCATCACCGAGCTGTGGGATTATCTCGACGGTGAGCTCCCGGCTGAACGGGCCGCCGCGATCGCCGATCATCTGGCGGAGTGCGCCCGCTGCTACCCCCAGTACCGTTTCGAGTACGCCTTCCTCGCGGCCGTGGCGCGCCAGCGCGCTCAGGGTCCCGGCCCCTCGGAGGCGCTCGTCGAGAAGGTGGCCGGCGCGGTGCTTGCGACCACATCCGCAGCCCCGGCCCCCAGACCAGCGCCAGCTCGCGCGGCTCTGGAGGAGCGTCGGCCCACGCCCCGGGCCGCCGCACCGCTGCCGCCGCGCAGTCCGTCGATGGGATCGCGCGCGCGCGCCGAACGCTGGGCGCTAGCGATCCTGCGCGCCTCCCTCGGCGTGTTCCTGCTTCTAGGAATCGGAAGGCTGGCCGTCTCAGCGGAACCGGCCGCGGTCTCGTCGAGTCTCCTGAGCGTCGTGGCGACGCTCGAGGGAGTCTTCGCCGCTTTCATTGTGATCGGCGTATGGCGGCGCTGGAGCTACGGGGCGGCGCTGCTGGTGCACGTTGGATCCCTGCTCCTCTTTTGGGGCCAGCTGCGCGACCCATGGGGAGTCGCCCTAGCCGGGCTGCCGGTCTGCGGCGCGCTCGTCACGCTGTACTTGCTGCGCGATCGCGATGCCTGGGCGCTCGACGTGTGGCTCGCCATGCGCCGTCCGTGGCGCGTCGTCCGCTGAGCCTCAAAGGCGGGAAAGCTCACCGACCTTCCCCGGGTCCAACTCTCGACGTGGAACTATTGGGAGGGGTCTCGGCTTCTCCGGCGGGAGGCAACCAGCGTGCGAACGGCCTTTGTCTTTGCAGGTGGCGGCAGTCTGGGCGCGGTAGAAGTCGGCATGCTGCGGGCGCTGGTCCGGCGTGGCGTCCAGCCCGACTTCGTGGTCGGATCGTCGGTGGGGGCCATCAACGCCGTCCAGTTCGCGGCCGACCCGACGCCGGAGGGGGTCGAGCGGCTGGAGCGCATCTGGCGGACGGTGCGCCGGGAAGATGTGTTTCCAGTCTCTCCGCTCGGCGCGATGTTCCGCCTCCTCACCCGGCGTGGGCACCTGGTCGCACCGACCGCCCTCCACCGCTTGCTGGAGCGGCACCTAACGGTCCGGCAACTGGAGGACACGGTGCTGCCCTGTCACGTGATCGCGACGGATCTCCTGGGCGGGACAGAAGTCCGCCTGAGCGCAGGGCCGGCGGTGGACGCCTTGCTCGCCTCGACC
>JACOVF010000029.1 GCA_016177465.1 Gemmatimonadota bacterium | reverse complement strand
GCGAGACCAGGGCAGCAAGCGCGTGTCGCATGCGGCTGTTCGGGCTCATGGCTCCGTGTGGCGGTGCGAGACGGACCGCGCCCCGCGGGCAGGAGTCCGGACGAGGAGCGCCACGGCTTTGACCGGTGCGTCCCCCCACCACGGGTGCTTCGCGCACCCCGCCCGGGCCGCACCGAGCGCGGAGGGGGGTGGGGGGCTTCGATAGTCCCCCGATGATGTGGGTCCCGTGAGCGCTCCCACTTGACACGCCTCGCCGCGCAGCGGACACTCGCGCACCAGATCCCGGGGTCGACGGCGGGCTTCCGCCGTGTTCGGATCGCAGCGAGCCGTACCCCTCAGTTCGCGCACCAATCGACCGCTGCGGCGGCCGATTGGTGCGCGAACTCTCACCGCAACGCACCTGCGTCAGCTCGGATCAGCGCATGGTGCATCCCCGGGGGACAACGCCGACGCGCGGAGGTACCGGTGTACCGTGAGATCTTCGTTCCCGTCGACAACTCGCAACATTCCCGCTGGGCCGTGGACCGGGCGATCCAGCTGTGCCGGCAGTTCCGTGGTCGGATCACCGCCAACCACGTCTACGCCGCACGACTGCACGACATCCGGTTCCGGCAGCTGGAGACCGGCCTGCCGGCGCAGTTCCAGACGCCGGAGGAGGTCAAGAAGCAGCGGAAGATCCACGACAAGCTCATCGAGAAGGGGCTGCAGCTCATCTCCGACAGCTTCCTCGACCAGGTCGCGAAGACGTGCGAGGCCGCAGGCGTCGCGATCACCCGCCAGCTGCTCGAGGGGATCAACTACGAGGAGATCGTCAAGGAAGTGAACCGCGGCCAGGGCCGGCTTCCTGGCTTGATCGGGTTCGATCCCAACCGCGCCGCCGACTATGACGGCGGCGCGAAGGTCCGCGCCGATGTGCGGCTCGACGAAAACGGCCGGATCGTGGCGGAGGACGAAGAGGCCGCGGCCAAGGTGGTGGGCAACTCCGGGCGGCAGTATGACCTGGTGGCGATCGGCGCGCACGGCCTCGGGCGCCAGCCCCGCAGCCAGCTGGGCGGCGTGGTGGCGCGCGCGCTCCGCGACATCGAGAAGGACATGCTCATCGTCCGCGACGGGTCGCCGCTCGAGCGCGGCCGCTACCTGGTCTGCGTGGACGGCTCGTCCTACAGCTACCGAGCAATGCGGATCGCCCTGGAGCTGGCCCACGAGTTTTCCGCCTCCCTCTTCGTTTGCAGCGCCTTCGATGTGGAGTACCACCACGTCGTGTTCCACAACATCAAGGACGTGCTCTCGTACCAGGCG
>JACOVF010000022.1 GCA_016177465.1 Gemmatimonadota bacterium | reverse complement strand
TCGAGGGTCGCCCGGTCGAGCGGCTTCAGGAACCGGCAGTTGACCACCGCAACCTCGAGCCCCTCGGCGGCGAGCGCCTGGGCCGCTGACAGGGCGGGCTGGCACATCACGCCGACCGCGAGGATCGCGCAGTCCTTCCCCAGGCGCAGCACCTCCCACGTCCCGTACGGGATCGGGGCGACTTCGGCGGCGGGCGGCGCCTCCGCCGGCGCCTTGTCACGCGGATACCGCATGCAGAATGGGCCGTCGCTGTGGTTGAGCGCGCAGCGCAGCAGGCCGATCAGCTCGGCCCCGTCCTTCGGCGCCGTGACGGTCATGTGGGGCACCGTCAGCATATACGCGATATCGTACAGCCCCATGTGGGTCTGGCCGTCCTCGCCTACCATCCCCGCGCGGTCCATGCAGAAGATCACCGGCAGCTTCTGGATCGCGACATCGTGGATGATGCTGTCGAAGGCGCGCTGCAGGAATGTCGAGTAGATCGCGACGATGGGCCGGATCCCTTGGGTGGCGAGCCCCGCGGCGAACGTGGTCGCGTGCGCTTCGGCGATGCCCACGTCGAAGAACCGCTCAGGCCACTTCTTCTGAAAGATGTTCGTGCCGGTTCCCGAAGGCATCGCGGCGGTGATCGCCACGAAGTTCGGGTACTCGGCCGCGAGCTGGGTGATCGTCTCGCCGAAGATCTTGGTCCACTGCGGGGCGCCTGGCGTCGCCGGCTTCAGCTTCCCGGTCACTGGGTCGTACGGCGCGCGGGCGTGGTATTTCTCGAGATCGGGTTCGGGGAGCGGGAATCCCTTCCCTTTCTCCGTGATGACGTGCACGACGCGCGGACCCTTGAGCGACTTGACGATCTCGAAGGTCTGCAGCAGCTGCTCGATGTTATGCCCGTCGATCGGCCCGAAGTACCGGAATCCCAGCTCCTCGAAGAGCATCCCCGGTGACCACAGGTTCTTGATGCTCTCCTCGATGTTCTTCGCGAACTCGATGAGCTTGTGCCCGCCGACGATGTGCGACGTCTTCTCGATCATCGCCTTCACGCGCTCGCGGATACGGACCGTGATCGGGCTCGCGATGATCGAGCCGAGGTACTTGCTGATGGCGCCGACGTTCGGGGCGATGGACATCCCGTTGTCGTTCAGCACCATGATGAAGTCGCGGCCCGAGTGGCCGACGTTGTTCATCGCCTCGTGCGGCAGGCCGCAGGTGAGTGCGCCGTCCCCCACGACGGCGACAACCTTGTGGTGCTCCCCCCGCATGTCGCGCGCGGTCGCCATCCCGAACGCCGCTGACAGAGCCGTGCCGGCGTGGCCCGCGCCGAATTGGTCATGCTCGCTCTCGATGCGCCGCAGGAATCCGTTCAGCCCGCCGACCTGGCGCAGCGTAGGGAGTCGGTCGTTGCGCCCGGTGAGGATCTTCCACGGGTACCCCTGGTGGCCCACGTCCCACACGATCTTGTCGCGGGGGGAGTCGAAGCAGTAGCAGAGGGCGACGGTCAGCTCGACGACGCCGAGCCCGGCGCCGATGTGGCCGCCGGTCTGGGACACGACGTCAATCAGCCGCTGCCGCACTTCATCGGCGAGCGGCTGGAGCTGCTCCGGCGCAAGGCGCTTGACGTCCGCGGGACCGGCAATCGTCTCAAGCAGGGACACGGGTTCCTTTCATTGCTCTCTCAGTTCGGCCTCGTCACAATGTAGTGCGCCAGCTCCACCAGCGTAGGAGAAGCTAACCCCGCCTCCCGCAGTCGGTCTACGGCCCGCGCGGCCAAGCGTTCCGCCTCCGCCCGGGCGGTGCCCACGCCCAGCAGGCTGACGAAGGTGGATTTCGCCAGCGCGGCGTCCCGGCCGGCGGTCTTGCCGAGCTGGTCCGAGGTGGCGGTAGCGTCCAGCACGTCGTCGGCGATCTGGAAGGCGAGCCCAATCGCCTCGCCGTACGCGCGCAAGGCAGCGATGTGGGCGGGCGGCGTCGCGGCCCCGGCGGCCAGCCCGCCGATCACGCACGCCGCGGAGATGAGCGCGCCCGTCTTGCGGCCATGGATCTCCTCGAGTCGCTCGAGCGGCACGCGGACGCCCTCGGCCTCCAGGTCGAGCGCCTGGCCCCCGATCATCCCGCCCGCCCCCGCGGCCCGGAACAGCTCGCGCGCGATCTCGCGGCGGCGGGCCCCGTCGAGGGCGAGGGCGTCCATTCCACTCGCGAGCACCCGCGCCGCGAGCGACACCATGTGAAAACCCGCGCGTGTGGCGGTGGCCACGTCGAATGCCCGGTGCGTCGTCGGGCGGCCGCGCCGCAGGTCGTCATTGTCCATGCAGGGCAGATCGTCGTGCACCAGCGAGTAGGCATGCACCACCTCGACCGCGGCCGCCAGCTGGGCGACGGCCGGCGCCGTCCCGCTCAGCGCTTCATGGGCGGCGAACACCAGCGTGGGCCGGAGCCGTTTGCCGGCCCCCAGCAGGCTGTAGCGCACCGCCCCGGGAATCGGCGCCGGCCAGAACCCGTCCGCGCGCGCGCCCCACTCGGCGAGCACCGCGTCCACACGCGCCCGGGCGTCGGACAGGTAGGCGTCGAGGCCGCGGCTAACGGTCGAGGCGCTCAAGAACCTGCTTGACCTTCTGCTCCGCGGTGGCGAGCCGCCCGCGCGCCGCGCGCAGGCGCTCCACGCCTTCTTCGAACAGCTTCAACGCGTCGTCCAGGTCGAGCTCCTGCGACTCGAGGCGTCGCACGATCTCCTCGAGCCGCTCGAGGTCCTTGGTGAAGGACGACTCAGTCATCCGCCCTCCACGATTCTCGCCGGCACTTCACCGTCGGTCACCCGCAGCCGGAAGGCGAGGTCCGGCGTGAGCTGGGCAACGCGCCGCAGTACGCGGCCCTCGGCATCCCGGGCCACCGCGTAGCCGCGCTCGAGAATCTTGAGCGGGCTGAGCGCATCGAGCCGCCCGCCGAGCGCCGACAGCCGATAGCGGTGCTGCTCGAGGCGGGTCGTCATCGCGCCGATCACCCGGTCCGCGGTTCGCTCCAGCCGGTCGATCACCCGCTGCGAGCGTCCCGCGAGCCCACGCGCGAGCCGTTCTCCCAGTCGGTCGAGGATGGCGAGCAGCTCGGCGCGGTCCGGAGTCGCCGCTTCCGCCGCCGCCGACGGCGTCGGCGCGCGCACGTCGGCGACGAGGTCGCACAACGTCACGTCGGTCTCGTGCCCCACAGCCGAGATTACAGGCACGGGCGACCGGCCCACCGCGCGCGCCACGCGCTCGCTGTTGAACGACCACAAGTCCTCCTTGGCACCGCCGCCGCGTCCCACGATCGCCACCTCGACCCCCTCGAGCCGCGCCAGCTTCGCCAGCGCACGGCAGAGCTCGGCCTCCGCGGTGTCGCCCTGGACCTTGGCCGGCAGCACGAGGATCTCAGCGACGGGCCAACGGCGGGCGGTGACGGCGAGGATGTCCCGCAGGGCGGCGCCGTCCGGGCTCGTGATCACGGCGATGCGGCGCGGGAACGGCGGCAGCGGGCGCTTGCGCGCGGGATCGAGCAGCCCGTCCTTCGCAAGCGCCGCCTTGGCCTTCTCGAAGGCGAGCTGCCAGAGACCGCCGGCCTCCGTGGAGAGCAGCTCGACCACCGTGAGCCGAAACTCGCCTCGCTCGTCCCACACCGTGGGCCGACCGAAGACGAACACCTGGAGGCCGTCGGCGGGAGCGGCGGGCAGCCCGCGATTGTCGCGCGACCACATGACGCAGCGCAGCTGGGCGGACTCGTCGCGCAGGGTGAAGTACCAGTGCCCGCTGCGGTAGGCTTTGAACGACGTGATCTCGCCGCGCACCCAGAGCGGCGGCATCCCCTGCTCGATCACCGCGCGGGCGCGCCGCGTGACCTCGCTCACGGTCCACGCCCCCTCGGCGGAGGCCGCGCCGAAGAGATCTACGGGTGCGCCCACTGGCGGGCCGCCTGGACGGTATTGTAGAGCAGCATGGTAATAGTCATCGGTCCCACCCCCCCCGGGACCGGGGTGATGGCCGAGGCGACGGCTTGCGCCTCCGCGAACTTCACGTCGCCCACCAGCCGGTAACCCCGCTTGGTGGACGGGTCGTCCACGCGGTTGACGCCCACGTCGATCACAACGGCGCCGGGCTTGATCATGTCCCCGGTGACGAACTCGGGCTTCCCGATCGCCACGATCAGGATGTCGGCGCTGCGCGTCATGCTGCCGATGTCGCGGGTGCGCGAATGGCACACCGTGACCGTGGCATTGCCCCCGGGCGCGTCCTGCAGGAGGAGCGCCGCCATCGGACGGCCGACGATGTTTGAGCGACCCACCACGACGGCGTGGCGACCCGTGGTCTCCACCCCGCTGCGGAGCAGGAGCTGCTGCACCCCGTACGGGGTCGCCGGGCGAAATCCGGTCGGCTCGCCGATCGAGACCTTCCCGACGTTCTCGGGGTGGAAGCCGTCCACGTCCTTGGCGGGATCGAGGCGATGCAGCACGCGCTGGGTGTCGATCTGCTGCGGGAGCGGCAGCTGGACGAGGATGCCGTGGATCTTGTGGTCGACGTTGAGCCGCTCGATCAGCGCGAGCAGCTCCGCCTCCGTCGTCTCCTTCGGCAGGGTGATCGTCTCGTGGTAGAGGCCGGCTTCGTCGCAGGCCTTCCCCTTCATCCGCACGTAGACCTTGGAGGCAGGGTGCTCGCCCACCAGTACCACCGCGAGGCCGGGGATGACCCTGCGCGCCTTGAGGGCTTGGATCTCGGCCGTCAGCTCGGCGCGCATCACCCGGCCGATCGCGGTGCCGTCGATGAGCTTAGCGGGCAAAATCCACCGCCCGGGTCTCACGGATCACCACCACTTTGATCTGGCCGGGATACTGCAGGTCGCGCTCGATCCGGCGCGCGATCTGCTCGGACAGCTCCGCGGCCTTGCCGTCGT
>JACOVF010000023.1 GCA_016177465.1 Gemmatimonadota bacterium | reverse complement strand
TACCTCCTCGAACAGGCGGTGGGAGAGCAGGTCGACCGTGACGCGGAAGGCCGCGTAGTCGGGGTCGCCGAGGCTCGGGGCGGGGAAGATGCCTTGCACGTAGTTTGTCGGCAGGTCGCGCTGCGCCACCTGCAGCGCCGGGCCCCGGGACGCCACCGGCGGCGCCGCAGCCCAGCCGCGCCCTCGCGCGGGCAGCGCGCCGAACGCCGCGGCGACCTTGGCCTCCAGGTCGGCGCGCGACACGTTCCCGACGATCACCAGCAGCAGGTTCTCCTTCGTCATCCGCTCGCGGTGCCAGCGAACCAGGTCGGCGCGGGTGAGCGCGGCGATGGACGCTTCGGTGCCCGCCGGATCCACGGCGTAGGGGTGGTCGGCGTAGAGGAGGCTGTCGGCCAGCAAGGTCAGGTAGCTGTCGGGGACGTCGCGGCGCTGGCGCAGGTCGTTGAGGATCTGCTCGCGCACCACCCCCAACTCGCTCTCCGGGAACGTGGGATGCAGGGCGGCCTGGGTGAACAGGTCCCACGTCTCGTTCCAGTGGTCGCGGACGCCGCGTCCCGAGAAGACGGTGAAGTCCTTCTCCACCTCGGTGTCGAGCTCGACACCCACCGCCGTGGCGCGGGCGGCGAAGTCGTCCTTCGTGTACTTGGCTGTGCCGTACGACGCGGCGGCGCCGATGAACCGCTCGATCCCCGCCACGGCCGAGGTGAGGTTGGCGCTGCCGCCCTTGAGATACAGCCGCACCGCGATCACCTCGTTGGCGGCGATCGGCTTGAGGATCACGGGGATCCCGGCGACGGTGAGCTCGGAGACCGCCGGTGCAGGCGTCTGTTGGGCGGCGAGGATGGCGCCGAGCAGGAGCAGCGCGCGACTCATGGCACGACCCCCGGCGGCAGCAGCGCCTCGGGGGTGAGCCGCAGGGCGGCGCGTGCTTGGGGACTGATCAGCACGCCGACCACGCTTGGCTTGCCGACGAGATAGCGGCGCGCGTAGGCGGCCAGGTCGCTCCGCGTCACTGCCTGCATGTTGCGCCGGTAGCCGAGGTAGTAGTCCAGTCCGGCGACGGCCCACCAGAACCCGACGGTGTGGGCGAAGTTGCTCGACTGCTCACGCTCGTACGCCCCTTGGACGGCGATCTGGTTGCGCGCCGCGGCGAGCTGGGCGTCGGTGAAGTAGGTCGAGTCCGCGAACTGCCGGATCTCTTCGAAGATCGTCCGCTCGAGCGCGAGCAGCTTGTCCGGCGTGGTCTGGGCCAGCACGCTGATCGGGCCCACGTGATTGAGGGTGTAGTAATTGAGGTCCACCTCGAAGGCGAGCCCGCCGTCCACCAGGCGCTTGAACCAGCGGCTCGTGGGATTGCGCAGCACGTTGGAGAACACGTCCGCCGCGTAGGTCGCGGCCGGATCGCGCGCCACGCTCGGGCCGTTCCACTGGATCAGCAGGCTGACGCTGCCCACCGGCTTCTCGACGATGACGGCTTGCGACCGCGTGAGGGGCGGGGGATCGGGCACGCCCGTCGCAAACGGGTCGGCGCCGTGCGGCCAGTCGCCGAACATCTGCTCCGCCAGCTCGAACCCCCGCTGCGGCGTGACGTCGCCGGCAAGGATCAGGGCGGTGTTGCTGGGGACGTAGTAGCGCTGCTGGATCGCCCGCATCTGCTCCCGAGTCGCGGCGGCGATGACGGCCCGGTCGCCGATCACATTCTTGCGGGAGAAGTAGTCGGGACCATACAGCGCCCGTGCCACGTCGCGGAGCAAATAGAAGAACGGGCTCGCCTCTTGGCGGTCGAACTCCCCGAGCACCACGGGCCGCTCGCGCTCCAACTCGCCCTGTGCGAACAGCGGGAAGCGGATCGCGTCCTCCATGAATTGCAGCGCCGGGGCGAGGCTGTCCACGCCCACCGTGGCGAAGTAGTTGACGCGCTCTTCCAGCGTCGTGCCGTTCCAAACCAGGCCCAGCTCGGTGGCCCGCTCCAGGTAGCGTTCCTGGCTCGGGATCGTCCGGTTGGCCTTGAAGAACATGTGCTCGTAGAGGTGCGACAGGCCGTCGAATTCCGGCGTCTCCGTGAATGCGCCGTTGCGCACGTCGAGCTCCACCGTCACGATCGGCAGGGCGTGGTTCTCGATCACGATGACCTCGAGGCCGTTGGCCAGCGTGCGCGAGGCGATGGGCAGCTGCTGCGCGGGCGCGGGAGCGGCCCCCAGGGCGAGGGCGGCGAGGGCGGCGAGGGCCAGGCCCGGGACGGTGCGGCGATGGAGTCGCATCATGGTGGCGGTCAACTTCGCCGGGCCGAGCCGGCGCTGTCAACGGACTTGCTGAGAGGGGGGATAGGGGCCAATCTAGGCCTCCATGCGCCTCCGTCCCCTCAGCCTCCGTCTGCTCGCTGCCGGCCTGCTCGGCGGCCCGTCCGCCACGCCGGCCCAGGCGCCGGCCTTCCGCGAGGTCGCAGGGCACGCCTTCGGCGAACGCATCACGCTCCACCACGAGATGGTCCGCTACCTCGAACGGCTGGCGGCGACGTCGCCGCGCGTCCGGGTGGTGGAGCAGGGGTGGTCGTGGGAGGGCCGGAAGCTCTTGCTCGCCGTCGTGACCGCGCCGGAGAACCACGCGCGGCTCGATTCGATCCGGTTGAACTCGCTCCGGCTCGCGGATCCACGCGCGACCCCGCCCGAGCAGGCCGCGGCGATCATCCGCGCTCAGCCGGTGATCGTCTGGTTCGGCGGGTCGATCCACGGCTTCGAGCTGTCGGGGAGCGAGGGAGCGCTGAAGCTCCTCGAGCGCCTCACCACCCGCGACGACTCCGCCACGCTCGCGGTCCTCCGGAGCGCCGTCGTGCTCATCGACCCGATGCTCAACCCCGACGGCCGCGACGCTTTCGCCCACCGCAATCACGAGAACATCGGCCGGGTGCCGAGCGCCGACCGGAACGACTGGTCCAACGACTTCACGCCGTGGCAGGCGCTGCAGTTCCGGACGGGTCACTACTACTTCGACACGAATCGGGACTGGTTCGCGCACACCCAGCGCGAGACCCGCGACCGGATGGCCACCCTCCACGCCTGGCGGCCCCAGGTGGCGGTGGATATGCACGAGATGGGGGCCGACAACGAGTTCTACTTCGATCCGGCCGGCGAACCGGTGAACCCGCATTTCCCCGGGTTCGCCGTGCGGTGGTTCCAGACCTTCGGGGCGGCGTACGCGCAGGCGTTCGACTCCGCGGGGTTCGAGTACATGACCCGCGAGCGCTACAACTACTTCTATCCCGGCTACACGTCGAACCGCGGCTACCACGGGGCCGTGGCGATGCTGTTCGAGCAGGGCTCCTCGCGCGGGCTCGCCCTCGAGCGGGCCGACGGTACCGTCCGGACCCTCACCGCCGCGCTCGAGCAGCAGTACGTCGCCGCCTGGACCGCGGTCCGCGTGGCCGTCCGGAACCGGGAGGCATTGCTGCGCGAGTACTACGAATCCCAGCGCCAGGCCGTCGCGGCCGGCGAGGCAGGGGCCCCGCGGCGCTACTTGATCCTCGACGAGGGCGACCGGGGTCTGGTGCGTGAGCTGGTGCGGCTGCTCGAACGGAACGCGATCGAGGTCGGGGTGCTGCGCGAGGAGGTGCGGCTCGCGAACACCCGCGACCGGACGGGGGCCGTGGCAGGGACGCGGGCCTTCGCCGCCGGGACCTTCGTCGTCGAGGCGGCGCAGCCCGCGGGGCGGTTACTGCGGGCCTTGCTCGAGCCGCACGTGCCGCTCCCCGACCCGTTCTTGCGCCGGGCGCGCGCCTATGTCGAGCGCGACGAGAACCCACGCTTCTACGACATCACCGCATGGTCGCTCCCGCTGTTGTTCAACGTGGCCGTGTACGCGACGGCCGACGCCCGCGCGTTGCCGGTCGCGCCGCGCGCCGAGCCGGCCCCGCCGGGAGGGCCGGGTGAACGGGCCGCATACGCCTACTTGCTGGACGGGGCGGAGGTCGGGTCGGTCGCCGCGCTGTATCAGCTGCGCACCCGCGGCTACCGCGTCGGCGTGCTCACCGCGCCCAGTCGGATCGGCGCCCTCCGGGTGGCCGGCGGGACGGGGATCGTGCGCGTCGGGCAGAACGACTCCACCGTGCACGCCGCCGTGCGCGAGGTGGCCGCGCGCCTCGGCGTCACCGTCACACCGGTGGCGACCGGCCTCTCCGACTCCGGATTTCCGGCACTCGGGTCGGGCGACTTCACCTTCAACCTCGAGCCGCCGAAGATCGCGATCCTCGCCGAGGAGCCGATCCAGGGCTACTCGTTCGGCTGGGCCTGGTACACCCTCGACCGCCAGTACGAGATCCCCACCGCCATCCTGCGGGTCCGCTCGCTCGGGAGCACGGCGCTGGAGCGGTATAACGTTCTCGTGATCCCGGCGGCGTCGTCCGAGGCGCTGGTCACGGCGGTGGGGCGGGCGGGGATCGATCGGGTACGCCGCTGGGTGCGGGAAGGCGGGACGCTGGTCACCATCGGCGAGGCCAGCGAGTTCGCGCGCGACACGGCGGGCCTCGGTCTGGTGGCGCTGCGATCCTGGTACGACAGCGGGCCGACCAGGCGCGCCCAGCGCTTCGCCGTGCCCGGCGCGATCTTCCGGGTGACGCTCGACCGCGAGCGCTGGCTCGCCGCGGGCTACGACGCGGGGGAGTTCCCCGCCCTGGTGAACTCGAGCCGGCTCTATCTTCCGCCCGACGGCGCCCCGTCCTCCTCCCGCCGCGTGGTGGCGCGCTACCCGCGGGATGGCGCCCTCAAACTGTCGGGACACGCCTGGCCGGAGTCGCTCGAGCGGCTGCCGGGCGCCGTGTTCGCCTATGAGGAGCGGGTGGGGCAGGGGCGGGTGATCGTGTTCGCCGAGGACCCGAACTTCCGCGGTTATTGGCGCGGGGCGAACCGAATGTTCCTCAACGCCGTGGTCCTCGGACCGAGCGCACCGTGACGCCCTCCGAAGCCTGGCTGCGCGGCCCACTCGACGGCGTGGACCCGATCCTGATGCCGGCCGCGCACGCCCTGGTGCAGGCGTCGGAGGACCTGGAACGGGTCGCGACGGGCCTCACGGTTCACCACCTCTGGCTCAAGCCCGGCGGCGCGGCGTCGATCGGCTTTCACCTGAAGCACATCGCCGCGAGCACCGACCGCCTGCTCACGTACGCGCGCGGCGAGACGCTCTCCCCCGAGCAGATGCGGGTGCTGACCGAGGAAGGGAAACCCGGCGAGCCGCCGGCGGAACCGAGGCCACTGATCCGCGAGGCGCGGGCGGCGCTCGGGAAGGCGCTCGAGGCCCTGCGGGCGACGTCGGCGGCGTCACTGTACCAATCGCGCACCGTCGGCCGCGCCAAGCTGCCCACCACCGTGTTCGGCTTGCTGTTCCACGCCGCGGAGCACGCGCAGCGGCACACGGGGCAGATCCTCACGACAGCGAAGATCGTGCGGGGGCTCTGAGGAGTCGCAAGGACCTCAACGTGCTGCTCACCATCGTCGGCGGTCGCGTCGTCCACGACGCGCGCCGCTGAGCGCGCTACGGGCCCGCGGCCCGCTCCACGTCCGCCCAGGCCGCGATGCCGCCGTGGCCTCCGGCGACCCGCTCGATCGTGATTCCCCGCGCCTTGGCGAAGGCGACGAGCTCGGCGGAGCCCGCCGAGGCCAGCGTCGCGCCCGGCGAGAGGACGTCGCTCGTGAAGAGCACGCGGACAGCCGGGACGTAGGCGGCGAGCATCCCCTCGACGTGGGCAGTGGGCACCCGATAGATCACCACTCGGCTCTCCCCCTCGCCCAGCGTCAGGCTGTCGTCCACCAACGTGAGGGTGGGCGCCCGCGGGCGCCGGGTCAGCGCGTCGGGCGCCACCGTCTTCTGCGCCGTGGCGATCCCACGTACGAAGGCCGCATTGCGGCGGTGCGTGACCACGGGCAAGCCGGCCGCCAGGGCCCCCCGCACGCCGCCCGCGTGGTCCCAGTGATGGTGCGTGTTCACGGCGATCCCGACCGGCTTGCCGGGGAAGCGGGCGCCCAGCGTGTCCAGCACCGCCTGGATACGGGCCGACGACTGCGGTGCTTCCACCACCACGAGCCGGGTCCCCTGATCCACAACCAACGAGTGATGCGAGCCTCCCTCGGCGCGCCACACGCCCGGCGCGAGCTCCGCCAGCGTGACGGTGATCGCAGGCGCGACGCGCTGGGCGCGGGTGGCGATCGAATCGGGGATCACGAACAACGAATCGGGCGTGGGCGGGTTCACCGTGACCGCCGTGAACACCGAATGCGTGCTGAGGCGGCCGTTGACCTCCACGTCGTATTGCCGCGCGAACTTGACGCCGCCCGTCTCCTGCCACCGGGTGTACCAGCTCACCGTCCGCCGGTCGCCGAGGATGGGATCGTCCGCCACCGTCTCCGTGACGGTGAGGAGGCCGGACGTCCGGTCGAAATAAAGATCGAGCGTGTCCGGCCCCAGCGCGAAGCGGACCCCGTCGTTCAGGTCGCCCCGCCACCGTTTCGGCGGCAGCGCCGTGAGCGCCTCGGCGTGGTCGAGCGCGGTGAGGAGCAGCCGCTCCGGGGCGCGGCGCAGCCCCGCTGTCACGCCGGCGGTGACGGTGGGACCGTCGGGGGCGAAGCCGCCGTTGGTCTCCAGCATCCCGATCCCGCCCGCCGTCACGCGCCGCATGTGGTTGACCGCGCCGCTCACCACGCGCAACTCGATGCTCGAGAGACTCCGCTGGTCGCGGTAGTCGGAGAGCACCTGGCTGACCACGAGATTGGCGCGGGCCGGGGACTCGGGCGTTTCTTCCTGCCCGAGCGCGAAGGTGGCGCCGTGGAACTCGGTCGTGACCGCCCGGATGTCGCGCAGGGCGGGCTCACCGCCCATCGCGGCGACGGCCCGGGCGACGAGCGCGCGAGGCTCCTGCGCGGTCACGGAGCAGGGGATGATGCTGGCGCACAGGGCCAGCAGGGCGACTCTCGAGCGCGGCATGAGCTCCTCCTTATCGAAGCGACGGCACGGCGACGATCGCGATCCGGTCTCCTGCGGGACTCACGGCGAGCCGGCTGACGCGCGTGAGTCCCGCCGCCGCGACGTCCGCCACCTCCTCCCACTCCTTCCCCCGCTGTGGGTTCCACTGGTACAGTCGCGTGTCCTGCGCCATCAGCAGGATCCCGCCAGGGGACCAGGCGAAAAAGTCCACGTTCTCGAGTGTCTGCACAAGCGGCCGGATCTCACGGGTGCGGAGATCGATCTCCTTCACCCACCAGCCGCCCGAGTCCTTTTGGACAAAACTGATCGCATCGTGACCGGGCACCTTCTGGAGCGAACGGCCGATGTCCCGCGCCGCCACTCCGGCGTTCCCGGTCCGGGTGTCCGCCAACTGGAACGTGGAGGGAGAGCCGAGGATGAACAGGCCGAGGGTGTGATCGTCTCCCCAGGCGTGGTAACCGACCGGCTTCACCGAATCGAGGACGAGCCGCGCGTGGGCGCCGTCGACGTCGAACGCCCAGAGCCGCTGCGTGGAATCGGCCTCGACCCGGACCACCGAGAATCCCCCGCCGCGCGGAAGCGGAGTCGGGGAGTACTCACTCTCCGGCGTGGTGGTGAGGCGCGTGACTGAGCCGCTGAGGATGTCGTACCGGTAGATGTCCGCCTGGCCGTCCTCGCGGCTGGACGTGAAGAGGAAGGTCCGGCCGTCCGGCAGGAAATACGGTTGGTTGTCGTAACCGGTCCGGTTCGTGACGTTCACAAGCGGGCCGACCGTCACTCGACCGTCGCGGACACGAAGATCGGCCAGGTAGATGTCGGTCGATGGCAGCCCCTGCGCTGAGGCAGTGTGTGCCACGTGGAGGGCGGTGAAGAACAAGAGGACCATGCACATGCGGCGCGACACACTGCGCCTGAAGGGCAGCCCGGGACTCACGCGAGTAGCTCGCGGGCGTCCTCCCGGATCCCCTCCGCCACCCGGTCCGCCAGCGCCATGATCGTCACGTACGGGTTGATCTCGAGCGAATCGGGGAACAGGCTCGCGTCCGCCACCCGCAGCCACGGTATCCCGTGCACCCGTCCCCAGACGTCGGTCACCGAATCGGCGGCGCTCCGGCCCATCCCGCAGCCCCCCATCAGGTGCGCCGCCGAGACAGTGGTCTTCCCGGGCCTCCAGTGGCGGGTGGTGATCAGTGCCTCCACGCGCGCGGCGTCGCGGGCGTCGATGAGCGGCGGGTCGGCGAAGGGGGCATGCACGCGCAGCGCGCCCGCCGCGAAGAAGATCTTCGCGGACGCCACCGTCCCGCGCACCAGCCCGTCCACCGTCTCCGGGGTGAACCGGTAGTGGACGACGGGCTTCCCCGCCGCGTCCGCCGTGATCCGGTTGCCGGGCGTCGCGTGGTCGCACGCCAGTACCAGGATCATCTGCAGTCGCGGGAACGCCCGCACCATCGCGCTGTGCGCCGCGCCGAACCCCGTGATCGCCTTGGCCGTGGTGAAGGGGAAGTACATGCAGGTCTCGAGGACAAAGCGCTCCTCGGCGCCGCGGTCCACGAAGAAGCTCTTGGGGTGGCCGACGTCGTTCGTGATTGCGCGCGGGTGCTCGGCGACGAGAATCAGCGCGGGATGGCAGGTGAAGCCATCGCCAAGGCAGCGGGGAGTGGGGAGCGGGGAGCGGAGCAACAAGGCCGGGGAGCCGATCGCCCCACCGGCGCTCACCACGATCTTCCCTCGCACGCGATAGTCCCCGGGCGCCCACTCCGACGGCGCTCCCTTCCCGCCGGCCGGCTTCTCCCCGACCCGCACGACCACGCTCCGATCCACCTCGATCCGCAGCACCTCGGCGCGCGTGACCACCTCAACGCCGTCCCGTTCCGCGGCGGGGAGCTGGACTCGGTTCGTTCCCTGTTTCGCCTGGTTGGGACAGCCGAGGTTGCAGAAGCTCGAGCCCCGGCACCCCTTCACATTCACGGGGAACTGCTCGACGTGGTACCCCGCGCGCCGGCCGCCCTCGACGAACAGCCGGTTGTTGTCGTTCAGCGCGTCTGGGCCGAGCAGGTGGACGTTGTTCTCGCGGAGGTATTTCTCCGAGCGCCGCACGACGTCCGCGTGATCGAGTCCGGGAACGTTCCAGTGACGGACGACCCGCTCAGGCGCGGTGAGCGAGGTGCCGGTGTACACCACCGTCGAGCCGCCGTACGTGCAGGCGAAAGCGAGCGTCATCGTGCCGTCGGCGGTGAGGAAGCCGCCGCCGTCCTCGTACAAGGCAGTGGCCATCTCCATCTCACGGCCGGTAAACTCGCCGTCAGCCAGGCGCGGGCCCTTCTCGAGCACCAGGATCCGCACGCCGTCCCGCACCATGGGCGCGAGCGCCTGGGCCACCGTCCCGCCGCCGGCGCCGGAGCCGATGATGACGACCTCGTAGACGCGCTCGGTCACGGGCGGCGCGCCTCCCAGCCGCGCGGGTCTGCCTGGTAGCCGATTTCGGTCGCGGCCACGGGGCGGGCGTAGTAGCCCATCAGCACCAGGGTCCGGAGTCCCCAGAATCCGCGACGCAGCAGCAGCACCGGGGCGTCCTGGATCGCGGCGAGGAAGCGTGTGCGGTGGGTGGGGTCGAGCGCGGTGAACGGCCGGCCGTAGCGGAACAGCGGCAGCCACTGGAGCAGGCGAATGAGCGTCACGAGCTGGCGTTGCAGCCGCGGCGGGCGCGTCGCGAGGGCCTGCTCGACGATGTCCTCGACGGCGGCCCACTCTGACTCGGTCAGCCGGGCAGCCTCGGGCACCACCGTCTGGCCGACGGCGCGGAAGGCGGGGCGAACGGGGTCGAGCACGGCCACGGGCAAAACCTAGACCTCGGCTGGGCGTAGGGCAAGAAAGCGACATAAGTTGGAGGCTCGATGATTCCTGCGGTCTCCTCGATCCTGGTCGGCGTCCTCTTGGTGGGTGCGCTCGCCCCTCGCGCGCATCCCGGGCGCGGAACGGCCGCTTCACGCTGCTGATGACCGGCATCCATTCCGATCAGGTTGTGCTGGGGGCCGGCGACACCCTCTACGCGGCGCACGATTACTTCGACGGCGCCGTGGTCACCCTCGGCGGTGGGTGGCGGCTGTGGGC
>JACOVF010000018.1 GCA_016177465.1 Gemmatimonadota bacterium | reverse complement strand
GGGTCTCCGCCCTGCCGGTCATCGACCGCTTCGGGCGGGCGGTGGGGGTGCTCTCCACGCGCGATGTCCTCCAGGCCGCGCGGGAGATGCTCTACTTCAACGTCCAGCGGCTGTTCGTGGAGGAGCGCGGGGCGCTGGTGGGGGTCATCTCGCAGACCGACATCGTGGACGCGGTCGCCGGCGCGCGGATCTGGAGGCCTAAATCGGCACGGCGAGCACGGCGCACGGCGCCTGGCCCAGCACGCGGGCGGCGATGCTGTCGACTGCGCGATCCAGCGCGGCGCTGCCGCGATGGCGGCCGATCACCAGCAGGTCCGTCCGCTCCACCCGGATCGCCTCCAGGATCTCCCGCGCTGGATCGCCCCGGCGCACCAGCAGCGTCGGCGTGGCGCCCGGGTGCCGCGCGACCGCGGCCGTGAGGACCGACCGGCCGGACCGCGCCGGAGCCCCCGCGAGCACATACTCCGCCTCGACGTGCAGCGCGTGGAGCTCGGCGTGCAGGTGCCGAGCCAGAGTGAGCGCCGTGTCCAACACTTCAGCCGACTCGACGTCGGCGGCGACCGCCGCGAGGACTGGGCCCGCGATCGCCTGGCCTTCCGGCACGATCAGCACGGGAACCCGCGCGCGCCGCAGCGTCGCTTCCGTGGTCGTCCCCGTGCACCGCAGCGCCGCGCACCCCACTGGGCGGCGTCCCAGCACGAGGAGGTCTGCGTCCTCCTCCTCGGCGAACCGGGCGATCTCCACCGACGCGGCGCCGACTCGGACGCAGTGCCGCGCCCGGGCCGAGTCGGTGATCAGGCCAGTCAGCGCTGACGGCGCGGTCATAGCGGTCCGCTCCACGACGGTCAGGGCCGTGAGATCCGCTCCGGCGGCCGCGGCCAATCCCGCAGCGACACGCAAGGCATATTGCCCCCGTGGCGTCCCGTCGAGGCCGACGACTATCTTATGCAACCGCATGCATCAAGCTTGATCTCGGGTACCTGAAGCGAGATTGAAGCTGCGGTGAGGGCCTTAATAGGGTGAGCGGCCTCGATGCCCAGGAGCGCACACATCATGCCCCGTCGCAGTCCCACTCCGCCGTCGCCGACCGGACCCGGTGAAGTCCAGCGGGTCCGGCAGCGCTTCGAGCAGCTGCTGGCCGTCGGCGTCGGCATAGTCTCCGAGCACTCCCTGGGCGCCGTGCTGCAGCGCGTGGTAGACGCCGCCCGGGAGGTCGTGGGCGCGCGCTACGCCGCGCTCGGGGTCATGAACGACGAGGGCACGGGGCTGGCGCAGTTCGTGACCTCCGGCTTGAGCCCCGAGCAGCGCGACCGCATCGGTGCCCCCCCCCGGGGACATGGCCTGCTGGGCGCCGTGATCCGGGAAGCTCGGCCCATCCGCACGGCCGATCTCGCGCACCATCCCCAGCATTACGGATTCCCGCCTCACCACCCGCCCATGAAGTCGTTCCTCGGCGTGCCGGTCGCCGGGCGGGAGCGCGTCTACGGAAACCTCTACCTGACCGACAAGATCGGCGCCGCGGAGTTCAACGACGAAGACCAGGACATCGCCGTCCTGCTCGCCACCCAGGCCGCCGTTGCAATGGAGAACGCCCGTTTGCTCGGCCAGGTCCAGGAGATGCAGCGACAGCGGGACTTGTTCTTCGCGATGATGAACCACGAACTGCGCAACGCCCTCACCGGCGTGTACGGCTGGGCGGAGCGGTTGGTGCGGCGGAGGGGCGGAGAAGGCTCCACGCGCGCGGCGCAGGAGGTGTACGAGGCCGCCGAACGGACCATCACTCTGCTCAACAATTTCCTCGACCTCACCCGCCTCGACGCCGGGAAGATGCGCCCCGTATGGCGCGACGTGGAGATCTCGACCGCCGTGGAGCGCGCGCTGGTCGGGCTGCAACCAGTGGCGGAGGTCAAAGGGATCGCCATCGACGTGAGCATCTCGGACGCGTCGCCGCCCCTGCGCTCCGACCCCGTGCGGATCGAGCAAATCCTCGTGAATCTCCTATCCAACGCCGTGCGCCACAGCCCCGAGGGAGGCGCGATCCGTGTGAGAGTGGAGACGACCGCGGCGGAGGTGCGGATCAGCGTGTCGGATGAGGGGCCCGGAGTGCCGGTCGAGCTTCAGACGAAGATCTTCGAGCCGTTCGAGCGCTACGACCCGCACTCCGGGGTGGGGACCGGCCTGGGGCTCCACGTGTCCCGGCGCCTGGCCGAGGTCATGGGGGGGCGCCTCATGGTAGCAAGCAGTGACGCCAAGGGAGCCACGTTCCTGCTCACCTTGCCTCTTGCCCCTCCGGAATCATGAAGATTCCTTCATAAGGTCTTTAATCTCGGTTACACGCCGCTCGCCTAACCTGCGATTCATGAAAATCCTTGTCGTAGAGGACGATCGAAAGGTCGCCGGGTTCATCGAGCAGGGTCTGCGTGAGGAGGGGTACGCGGTCGACGTAGCCCCCGATGGCGATGAGGCCACCATGCTGGCCCACGTCTACGAGTACGACCTCGTGGTGCTCGACGTGATGCTCCCCAAGAAGACCGGGTTGCAGGTGGCGAACGAGCTGCGGCGCGAGGGCCGCAAGACGCCGATCCTGATGTTGACGGCGCGGGACACCACCGAAGACGTGGTCCGCGGCCTCGACGCCGGCGCCGACGACTACCTCACCAAGCCGTTCAAGTTCGACGAGCTGCTCGCCCGCGTGCGCGCGCTCGTCCGCCGCGGCGGGGCCGGGCGCACCGAACTGCTCAGCTATGGCCCGCTCGAGCTGGACCGCCTGAAACACAAGGTGCGCGTCGACGGGAAACATCTCGAGCTGACGCCCAAGGAATTCCACTTGCTGCAACACTTTCTGCTGCACCCCGAGGAAGTCGTGCGGCGGACGGAGCTGCTCGAGAAGGTCTGGGACATGCACTTCGACCCGGAGAGCAACGTGGTCGACGTGCACGTGGGCAACCTGCGGCGAAAGCTGAAAGCGGCGTCCGGCAAAGAGCTCATCCAGACCGTGCGTGGCGTCGGATTTCGCCTCCAGGAGCCCGATAAGGCGGAAGAGTGACGCGTTCGCTGCGGCGGACGCTCGCGGTACGCTTCGCCGCGACGATGGCCGTCGGGCTGATCGCGGCCTCGGCGGCCGTCTTCTGGGGCGCCGCCCGGGTTCTGGAGCAACAGCTCGACCAAGGCCTCTCCGCCGCGAGCTTCATTGCGCTCGATCGACTCGTCAATCTCCCGGCCTGCTGTGAGCGCGAGCCCCCTCTGGCGGCCGAGCCGGTGGGCTACGCGCGCCTGGTCAACCGCTATCTCGCCCTGCGGGATCCCGACGGCCACCTCCTGCACGCGATGCCGCACTTCGCCGCGGACCTGCCGTTCGATACCGCGGCATTTCGGAGCGCCCGCAGCGGGAAGCGCACCTTCGTGACCGGCACGTGGCGCGGCGGTTCGGTGCGGAGCCTGTACCGGCCGGTCGAGCGCGCCGGGGTGACCGGGGAGGGCGTCCTCCAGGTCAGCGCTTCCCTGGAGCCGATCCGCCTGGTGCAGCGCCAGCTCGTGCTGGCCCTCGCCTTCGTCGTCCTCCTCGGCACGGGCGCGACGCTGATCGGCGCGTGGCAGCTATCGGGCTCGGCCGTCCGCCCGGTCGTCGAGATCACAGACCAGGCGATGCGGATCCAGGCCGGCACGCTGGACCAGCGCATCGCGGCCCACGCCACGGACGACGAGTACCGTGGACTCGTGACGGTGCTGAACGGGATGCTCCAGCGGCTGGACCGGGCGTTCCGCAATCAGCGCCGGCTGACCGCGGACGTGAGCCACGAGCTGCGCTCGCCGCTCACCGCGCTACAGGGGGAGATCGAGGTTGCGCTGCGGGCGGAGCGCTCGCCGCGGGAGTACCAGCGGGTGCTGCGCAGCGCGCTGGAGGAGATCGAGCGGCTCTCCGCAATGAGCGAGGACCTGCTGTTGATCACGCGCGCGGAAGCGCGGCTGCTCGAGCCGAATCGCACGCCGACCGACGTCGGCGACCTCGTGCGTCGGAGCATCGAGAGCTTGCGCGGGCGGATCGAGGAGAAACGGCTGACCGTCGATGTGGCGTTCGACGGCAGGATTTGGCCGGTGCCGCTCGATCCGGGGCTCGTTGCGCGGCTCGTCGGCCACCTGGTAGAGAACGCGATCAAGTTCGCGCCGGTCGAGGGGCGGGTGCGCATAGCCACCCAAGCCTTCGAGGGAGGGATCCGGTTCGCGGTCGAGGATTCGGGTTCCGGATTCCCACCCGCAGATCTAGCGCACGTATTCGAGCCGTTCTACCGCGCTGACCAGGCGCGCAGCCGCGGCACCGGCACGGGACTCGGCCTGGCGCTGGTGGCGGCCATCGCCCGGCTGCACGGCGGCGCGGCCCGCGCGGCGAACCTGCCCGGCGGCGGCGCACGCGTTGAGGTGGATTTCCCGACCCCTCACCCGACGTCCCCCCACCCCACGTTCCCACAACCCCACTAGACCAATGACCCAGGGCAAACCTCTCGATACCGAGCACCCGAAGGGCACGCTGGTGCTCATTGGCCTGTACGGCCTGCTGTTGGCCGCCGGTTGGTTCGCGATCTACTTCCTCGTGTACCTGCGCCGCGGAGGGGTGACGCCATGAACGTGCCGCTCTACGAGAAGCTCTGGATGTGGGCCTCGGGCGTCCTCATCGTCGCCTTCCTGACGACCGTGGCGATCGGCGTAGCGAGCAGCGCGCTACAGCCGCCGAGCCACGTCGAGACGATTGATCCCGCGAAGGTGTGGACCGATCCGCGCTTCACCGCCCGCGGCGTAACGGTGGACTCGGCCGGGGTCACCGTGGTGGCCGTCGCCATCATGTTCGCCTTCAATCCCGCGGAGCTCCGCGTGCCGGCGCACCGGCCGATCAAGTTCCGGCTCACGAGCGCCGACGTGACGCACGGGTTTCAGATCGTCGGCACCAACGCCAACACGATGGTGGTCCCGGGCTACGTGAGCGAGTTCACGACCAGCTTCGACCGGCCCGGCGAGTACCTGATCGTCTGCAACGAGTACTGCGGCCTGAGCCACCACGTGATGTCCGGCAAGCTGATCGTCGAGGAGGCCCGGCCATGACGCCGCTCGACCGGCTCTCGCTGGCCCACCTGTGGGTGAGCATCCTGGCCTTCGGCGCCGCCGCGGCCATGGCGTTCATGCAGGCGTTGTCGCGTGCCAACCTGGACTTGCCGTGGCGCTCGGCCAAGATGTACTACCTGTCGGTGACCGCCCACGGCGTCCTGATGGCGCTCGTGTTCACCACCTTCTTCATCATGGGCTTCGGCTACGTGGTGGCGACGCGAGTGCTCGGTCGCCCCGTGGCGGCCCCGCGCCTCGCCTGGACGGCGTTCTGGACGGCTCTCGCCGGGACGCTCGGCGCCGCCGCGGCGATCCTCTCCGGCCGAGCGACGGTGCTCTATACCTTCTACCCCCCGCTGCGCGCCCACCCGGCGTTTTACATCGGCGCGGCGCTGCTGATCGTGGGGTCGTGGCTGTGGGCGATCGCGTTGCTCGCCACGTACCGCGCCTGGCGGCGCGACCACGCCGGGGAGCCGGCACCGCTCGCGATGCACGGCATGCTGGCCACGGTGATCGTGTGGCTCCTCGCCACCGTCGGCGTCGCCGCCGAGGTCGTGCTGCTGCTCATCCCCTGGTCGCTCGGGTGGACCCGGACGGTCGATCCCATCCTCGCGCGGATGCTGTTCTGGTACTTCGGGCATCCCCTCGTTTACTTCTGGCTGCTGCCGGCGTACGTGATCTGGTACACGGTGCTACCCCGCGCCGCGGGCGGAAAACTGTTCAGCGACCCGCTCGCCCGCCTCGTCTTCATCTTGTTCATCGTCCTCTCCACGCCCGTGGGCTTCCACCACCAGTTCATGGACCCGGGAGTGCCGGCAGGGTGGAAGCTCCTGCACACGTTCCTCACCTTCGGGATCCTGTTCCCGAGCTTGGTGACGGCGTTCACGGTCACCGCTTCGCTCGAGGTGGCGGGGAGGATGCGGGGCGCCACGGGGTTGCTCGACTGGCTCGGGAAACTGCCGTGGGGGGACCCGCTGTTCTCGAGTGTGGCGCTCTCGATGATCCTCTTCGCCGTGGGCGGCTTCGGCGGCGCCATCAACGCGTCGTTCGGGATGAACGCCGTCGTCCACAACACGGCGTGGATTCAGGGGCACTTCCACCTGACCGTGGGCAGTGCCGTCGCGCTGACCTTCATGGGCGCGTGCTACTGGCTCGTGCCCCGGCTCTCGGGCCGGGACCTCGAGCTCAAGCTGCTCGCCAAGGTACAGCCGTACTTCTGGTTCCTGGGGATGCTCTGCTTCTCCATCGCGAATCACCTGACCGGTCTCATGGGAATGCCGAGGCGGATCTATGACGCGAGCTACGGGGGGAGCGCGGCCGCGTCCCAGTGGTTCGGCCTCACCGGCCTCTCGGCAGTCGGCGGACTGCTGCTGTTCACAAGCGCCGGCTTCTTCATGCTCGTCATGATCGGCACGGGGCTCGCCGGCCCGAAGCGCGAGCCCGAGGCGATCGAGTGGGCCGAGCCGCTGCAACCCGTCGACCCGAAGCCGTCGCTCCTCGATCGCTTCGGCCTGTGGACTGCCCTCGCCATCCTGCTCATCGCGATCGCGTACGCGTATCCGCTATGGGCGCATCTGCAGATGCCGCGGTTCGGCTCGCCGGGGTACTCGCCGTTCTGAGGGGCTAAGCGGCTAAGCGGCTAGGGGGGAAGCGTGGTGAGAGCTCGCGATCTGCTGCACTACCCCCTTCCCATGGTGACGGGTGGCGGGCTCTTCGCGGGGCTCGCGGCGCGATTCCTCTTCGGGTCGCACCCGGCCTCCGACTGGATCTTCCTAGGCACGCTGGTCGCGGGCGGCTTGCCGCTCGTGATCAAGACGCTCGCGGGGATCGTCCGGGGCCGTTTCGCCGCCGACATCGTGGCCATGCTGGCGATCGTGACGGCGTTCGTCCTCGGCGAATACTTCGCGGGGGCCACCATCGTGCTGATGCAGTCGGGCGGCGAGGCGCTCGAGACGTTCGCGATGCGCCGCGCCTCCGACTCGCTCGAGGCCCTCCTCGCCCGCGCGCCCAAGATCGCGCACCGCGAGCGCGACGGCCGGCTCGAGGACATCGCGGTGGAGGCGGTGCGGGTCGGCGATACCCTGATCGTGAAACCCGGCGACCTCGTGCCGGTGGACGGCGACGTGCTCGAGGGCGCCTCCTCTGTGGACCAGTCGGCCCTGACCGGCGAGCCAATGCCGGTCCGTGCGGCCGCCGGCGCGCCGCTGCTCTCGGGGAGCATCAATCTCGACGGGGTGCTGCGGATGCGGGCCCAGCACGAGAGTGCGCAGAGCCAGTACCAGCAGATCGTGCGGCTGGTGGAGCGGGCGCGCCGCGAGAAGCCGCCGATCCAGCGGCTCGCCGACCGATTCGCGGTGTGGTTCACGCCGGTCACACTGGCCATGTGCGCCGTGGCGTATCTCGCGACCGGCAGCCCCACCGCGGTGCTGGCGGTGCTCGTCGTAGCCACGCCCTGCCCGCTGATTCTCGCCACGCCGGTGGCCGTGATCTCCGGGATCAGCCGCGCCGCGGAATCGGGGATCATTGTGAAAACCGGCGCCGCGGTCGAACAGGTGGGCCGCGCGCGCACAGTGG
>JACOVF010000024.1 GCA_016177465.1 Gemmatimonadota bacterium | reverse complement strand
GCGCTCACCGCCTGGGTCGCCTTGGCGATCCCAAAATCGGTGACGAGCACGTGCCCCTGTTTGTCGAGCAGGATGTTGTCGGGCTTCACGTCGCGGTGCACCACACCGTGGCTGTGGGCGTAGGCGAGGGCGTCCGCCACCTGCCGGGTGAGGCGCGCGGCGTCCCCCACCGACAGTCGCTTGTGGGTGGCGAGCAGCTGGCGCAACGACGGCCCGTCGATGCACCGCATGATGATGTAGAGCAGTGTGTCCCCGTGCTTCCCCACCTTGTGGATCGGGACGATGTGAGGGTGCTCGAGCTGGGCGACGGTCTGCGCCTCGCGCAGGAAGCGCTCCGCGAGCGTGGGGGAGGGAGCGATCTCCAAGTCCAGGACCTTCACCGCCACATCGCGGTGCAGGCTGTTGTCCCGGGCCCGGAATACGGCGGCAAAGCCGCCCTGCCCGAGCAGCGGCCCAACGGTAAATTCTTCTCCCAGCGCGTGTTGCAGGCGCTGCTGGAGGGCGGTGAGGTCCAGGGCCATGGCGGACGCGAAACGTAGGAAAGCCGGACTGACGACGCTAGGGCTCGCGGCCCTGGCGGCGGTCTGGCTTTTCGGGGTGTGGCCGCCGCCGGTGTGGTGGCGGGATCATTGGCCGCGGGAAACGGCGATGATGCGGTTCTGGGCGGATGGCCGGATCCGCCCATCCGCCTTGAAGGACATCTCGCCCTTGCTCCAGCGCATGGTCATCCTCGGCGAGGACTCCCGCTTCCGCACGCATCACGGCCTCGACTTCGCCGAGGTCGCGGACGCGCTCAGGCTCGAGCGGGGCGTGGGGGTGTGGGGCACGGCGAAGACCGTGTGGCGGCGGCGTGACCGGCTGCGCGGGGCGAGCACGATCACGCAGCAGCTGGCGAAGAACCTCTATCTCTCGCCGTCGCGCAATCCGCTGCGGAAAGTGAAAGAGGCGGTAACCGCCGTGCGGCTCGAGGTCGCGCTTCCCAAGGACCGGATCCTGGAGCTGTATCTCAACGTGGTGGAGCTGGGCCCCGGTCTCTGGGGCGCCGACGCCGCGAGCCGGGAGTACTACGGGGTCCCCGCCTCGCAGCTTACGGAGGAGCAGGCCGCCTCGCTCGCGGCCACACTGCCGCACCCGCGCACGTCCAATCCCCTCCATCGCCCTGGTCGCATGCTCGCGCGCCGCGGCCTCATCCTCGCGCGCTATCACGGCGCTGACGTGTACATCCCACAACTGGAGGACGTTGATATCGATTCGCTGCTATTGTTGCCGATCACACCGCCGATCATCCCGCCGGTGATCGAGTCGGTGCCGCAGGTGCCGATGGACACCGCGCCCCGCGACACCGCTTCACCCCGCAAGCGCAGTGGCTAAGTTGCTGAGGGGCTAAGTGGTGACGGTGCCAACTTAGCCCCTTAGCCGCTTAGCCCATTTCTTGCACTCTAGTCGACGAGCCGCAGCGGCATCACCAGTGCCATATAACTCGCGGGATCGTTCCATCCCACTGGCTCGATCGTCGCCGCGCGCTCCGGCGCCTTGAAGGTGAAGCGCACCTCGTCGGTCGGCATGTACTTGAGGATCTCGAGCAGGTACATCGCGTTGAAGCCGATCTCGAGCGGCTCCCCCTCGTACGTGACGGGCAACTCGTCCTGCGCCTCGCCCAGGTCGGGGGTCTGGACCGAGAACTTCACGGTGCCGCCCGAAAAGGCGAGCCGGATGCGATGCGTTTGGTCGCTCGCGACCACGCTCATGCGGCGCAGCGCCGCCGCCATCGCCGCCTTGTCCACCGTCGCGGCCTTGTCGTTCTCCCGCGGGATGACCTGCTCGTAGTTCGGGTACGGCCCCTCGATGAGGCGGGAGAAGACGAGCTTGCCACCCGAGCGGAAGCCGATGTGGTTCTCGCTCTTCGCGATCTCCACCTCGGCGTCGCCGGCATAGAGCCGGCGCACCTGCTCCAGGGCCTTGGGCGGCACGATCAGGTCGGCGGTGGAGCCCCCGCTCGCCGGGACGTCCATCTTGGCAAGCCGGTGCCCGTTGGTCGCCACCATGCGCATGCGGTCGGGGCGCAGCTCCCACAACACCCCGTTCAGGATGGGACGACTCTCCTCGGTCGACGCCGCAAAGGCGACGTGCCCCACCAGCTTGTGTACGACGCCGGCCGCCGCCTTCCACGCCTTGTCGAACTTCACCGTAGGGAAGGAGGGAAACTCTTCTTTGGGGAGACCGAGCAACTTGAACTTGGCGCGCCCGCACTCGATCGACACACGCTGCTCGCCTGCGCCGGTGAAGCGGATCGGCGCGGGGGGCAACTCCCGGGCGATGTCCACCAGCTTCTTGGCCGGGAGCGTGACGGCGCCCTCGGCGTCCACGTCGGCGGCCACGGTGGTGCTCACCGCGATGTCCAAGTCGGTGCCCGAAAGCCGGATTCCGTTCTTGGTCGCCTCGAGCAGGACGTTGGACAGGACCGGCAACGTCGTCTTGGCAGGGATCGCCGCCGCGACGGCCGCTAGTCCTTCCTGGAGTTGCTCCCGCGTGATCGTGAACTTCATGCCGTGCGTTCGACCTGTTTTCGAGGTGAGGGAGAAACTACTGCTATACTAGATAGAAAGACTAGTAGTAGTCGTAGAGTATCGGGATATGTGGGCGCGGGAGAGTAACTCGCTTCCCAGGAAGTGGCTACCCGGCAAGACTCATGTGGGCCGGTTGTTGGCAGTGTTGGCGACGGGACCCCCCGATCCCCACCATCCCACAACCCCACACCGGGCTCACATTTCCCGTCCCGAATGTTGGCTACAGTGCGGACAACTCCTGGCGCGCCATTTCAACCCGCTCCTTGAAGGTGCGGTCCCGCACCATCTGCCGCTCGACCTTGTCCACGCTGTGGATCACCGTGGAATGGTCCCGCCCGCCGAACGCCTGCCCGATCTCCACGAGCTGCATGCCCAGCATGTCCCGGGCCAGGTACATCGCCACCTGGCGCGGGATGGTGAGCGTCTTGGTGCGGGCCTTGGAGCGAAGCCCCTCGGGGGTCACACCCCAACGCCGGGCGACCACTTCCTGGACCCGGTCGATGCTGGGCGTTGCCTGAGTGCCGTAGGATCCGCCGTCCTCGCCTTGGCGGATCTTGTCGGAGAGGGCCTCGCGCGCCAGCTCGATCGTCACCTCGCGATTCTTGAGGGAGGCGAACAACAGGAGCTTGATGATGCACCCCTCGAGCTCGCGCACGTTCGAGCGCACGTGTTCGGCGATGAAGCGGAGCACGTCGTCGGGGATCGTCAGCTCGAGGTGGTCCTGCTCCGCCTTCTTCCGCAGGATCGCGATGCGATGCTCGAGGTCGGGGTGCCCGATGTCCGCCACCATCCCCCACTCGAACCGGGAGATGAGCCGGTTCTCGAGTCCGGGGATCTCCTTCGGGGGCCGGTCCGAGGTGAGCACGATCTGCTTGTGCGCCTCGAACAGCGCGTTGAACGTGTGGAAGAACTCCTCCTGTGTCATCTCCTTGCCCTCGAGGAAATGCACGTCGTCCACCAGGAGGAGGTCCACGTCGTTGCGGTAGCGCCGCCGGAACTCCGGCATCGTGCGCGCGTGGATCGATTCGATCACGTCGTTGATGAACTGCTCGGCGCCGAAGTACTGCAGCCGCAGGTTCGGGTTCTGCTGCAGCACCGCGTGCGCGATCGCCTGCATCAAGTGCGTCTTGCCCAGGCCCGTCGCGCCGTAGATGAACAGCGGGTTGTAGGTCTTGCCCGGCGCCTCCGCCACGGCGTGCGCCGCCGCGGCCGCCAGCTCGTTCGACTTTCCGATCACGAACGTCTGGAACGTGTACCGCTCGTTGAGCGGCGTCGTCATCGGCTGCGCCGTGGTGGCGGACGCCGGTTCCTTTGGGGCGACGAAGAAATCCATCTGGGGGCGCTGCTGGCGGTCCTCTTGCACGCGGAACACGACCGCCGTGGGGCGGCCGAACACACGCTCGGCCGCGCGCGCGAGTAAGCCCGCGTGCTTCGACTCGTTCCACTCCGCGGCGAACTGATCTGGCGCCCCGACGATGAGATGGCCATCGTCGAGCGCGATCGGCTCGGCCGGCTCCAGCCAGGTCCGGATCGTCGCATCGGGAAGATCACGCCGCGCCTCTTCGAGGAGGCGCTTCCAAGCTTCTTTTGCCGACTGCTCCATCGATGGGTTCGAAAAAGGTGGGACGTTCAGCAAGGGCGGCCCGAAACTACGGGTCCTATGTGGAAAAGTCAACCTTGACCGATCCGCGGACCGCGGTGTAGGTTTCCCGGCCTTACGAGAGGAAATTTATGGGTCCGACGTATCGCCCGCGCAATCGGCGGCGCATCAATAAACAGGGGTTCCGGGCGCGCATGCAGACGAAGTGGGGCCGCGCCACACTGTCACGCCGGCGCAAGAAGGGGCGGAAGCGCCTTACCGTCCGGCTGCCGTCCAAGCACCGGAGCCGGTAACAACGGGCGAGCGGTTTCCGCGGCGCGCGCGCCTCGCGCGCGGCCCGGACCTCAAGGCGTGCTGGGAGTCGGGGCGGCGCGCGCGCACCCCCCATCTCGACCTGGCTTGGCGCCCGAATCGAGCGGGCCACCCACGGATGGGGGTCATCGTCCCCCGGTTCCAACACTCCGCGGTGGCCCGCAATCGTTTACGGCGTCGCCTGCGGGAAATCCTCCGGCGCGGCCCCCTCGGCGCGCTGCCCCCCGTCGACCTCGTCGTGCGCGCGAAACGGTCCGCGTATGCCGCCCCGTTTGCAGTCTTGCACGCCGAATTGACGGACGCGGTGACCCGGGTCGCATGAAACTCGCCCGCGTGCCCCGCGTCGGGGTCATGGCGCTGATCCGCGGCTACCAACTGACGTTGTCGCATCTGGTGTTCACGCAGTGTCGCTTCATTCCGTCGTGCTCGCACTACACGTATGAAGCGGTGGAACGTTACGGGGCGCTGAAGGGGAGCTGGATGGGCGTGAAGCGCATCCTCCGCTGCCACCCGTTTCATCCGGGCGGCTACGACCCGGTGCCGTAAGACTAGACGCCTAGACGCGTAGACGCCAAGGGACGCCAACGTGGAACGACGGGTCATCCTCGCGATCGTGCTGATGCTGCTGGTGGCGTTGCTACCGAGCATCTTCTTCCCGCCGAAAAAGCCGACGGACGGTCGGACTGTCGGACAGTCTGACAGTGCCCGCGCTGCCCGACAGCAACCCGCGACCCCTGAACTACCAGTCACGCCGCCACGGCAGGAGCCGTCCGTCAGTCCGACCGCGACCGCCAGGCAGTCTTCTAGGGTCCGACCGTCCGACACGGTCTGGGTGACGAGCTCCTTGTATCGCCTGGGATTCACCAACCAGGGCGGTCAGCTCGTTTGGGCCGAGCTGCGCGAGTACCGTTCCTTCGCTCCCGGGGATTCCGCGCAGCAGGTCCAGCTCGTCCCCGCCGGCCGGCCCTTCCTCGCCCACCAGTTCGTCGCCGGAAGCGACACCGCCGCGCTGGCCGACTGGACGTTCACGCCCAGCGCGCGCGAGCTCCACGTCGGCACGTCGCCTGCCACCCTGGGTTTCACGGCCGACCGGGGTGGGGCCCGGGTCACGCTGTCTTACACCTTCTCCCCGGACGACTACCGCTTCGACGTGCAGGGGGCGGTCTCCGGTCTCGGCTCGTCGGGGGCCGTGCTCGTCCTCGGGATGGGGGACGGGCTGCGTTCGGTCGAAGCGGATTCGGCGGACGACTACCGCCATTACGCCGTGGTCACCGCGGCGGCCAAGACGCAGAGCCAGTCGTTCAACTCCCTCGACCCTGGCGAGGTGGTCCGGCTGAACGGGCCGTACCAATGGGTGGGGATCAAGTCGAAGTACTTCCTGGTGGCGGCGCTGACGGTTGAGGAGAATCAGTCGCAGTTCGGCGGGGCGGTGGCGGTGGGTGGCCCGCGCTCGGGCAAGATGGGGACGCGCGCCGGCGTGGCGCTCACGCTGCCGGTGCCGCAAACGGGAGGATTTCGCTACGGCGTCTACGCCGGCCCGCTCGAGCATCGGCGGCTCGCGCGCATCGGCCACAGGCTGGACGACGCCAACCCGTACGGCGGGTTCATCCGGGGCATCATCCATCCAGTGTCGGTCTTCGTCGTCAACATCATGGTGTGGATGCACGAGCGGCTGCACCTCGCCTACGGGTGGGTGCTGGTGTTCTTCGGTGTGCTGGTGCGGATCATCCTCTGGCCACTGAACCAGAAGGCGATGGAGTCGGGGCTGCGGATGCAGGCGGTGGCGCCGCTTATCAAGGAGACACAGGACCGCTACAAGGGCGATCCGGAGCGGCTGCAGAAGGAGATGATGCGGATCTACAAGGAGCACAAGGTAAACCCGTTCGGCGGGTGCCTGCCGATGCTCTTGCCGATGCCGGTCTTGTTCGCGCTGTTTTTCGTGTTCGCCAACACGATCGAGTTCCGCGGCGTGCCGTTCCTTTGGCTGCCCGACTTGTCGCGGCACGATCCGCTGTACATCATCCCCGTCGTGATGGGGCTGTCGATGTTCGGCCTGTCGAAGGTGGGGCAGATGGGGGTGCCGCCCAACCCGCAGGCCAAGATGATGCTGTACTTCCTGCCGATCATGATGACGGTGTTGTTCTTCAGCTTTGCGTCGGGGCTAAACCTCTATTACGCGGTGAGCAATATCTTCTCGATTCCGCAGCAGTACCTGATCGCCAGGCGGCGGCTGCGGGAGCAGGGTGCGAGGAAGCCCGGGACTTCGTAAGCGGAAAGGGGAGAAGGGAGTGGGGAGAGGGTCGATGCTGACCGACGTGATTGCTGCTCTCGCCACGCCGCCCGGCCGCTCCGCGCTCGCCGTGATCCGCTTGTCGGGGCGGGGCGCCTTCGCCGTGGCCGCCCACTGCCTCCACCCGTTCCGCCCGACACCGCCGCGCACCGTGTTCCGCGCGCAGATCGTTCGGCCCACGACAGGCGAGCCGATCGACGACGTGCTTGCCGCCTGTTTCCCCAATCCCCATTCCTACACCGGCGAGGACCTGGTCGAAATCTCGACCCACGGCGGCCTCGTGGTACCGGCGGACGTCGTGGCGGCCCTCGTGGCCGCAGGCGCCCGGCCCGCGACGCCCGGCGAGTTTACCCGCCGCGCGGTGCTGCACGGCAAGATGGATCTGCTCCAGGCCGAGGCGACGGCGGACTTGATCGACGCCGCGTCGCCGGTGCAGCGGCGGCGGGCGCTGCAGCAGCTCGACCGGGGGCTGTCGAGTCGCCTCGAGGAGTTGCGGTCGGGGATCCTCGATCTCGAGGCGCTGATCGCGTACGACATGGATTTTCCGGAGGAGGACGAGGGGCCGGTGAGCCCGGCGCGGGTGGCGCGGGCGTGGCGCCAGGTGCGCGAGCGGGTGGCGCGACTGCTCGAGACCGCGCCCGAGGGAGAGCGGTTGCGCGAAGGAGCGCTGCTCGTGATCGCGGGCCGTCCCAACGTCGGAAAGTCGTCGCTCTTCAACGCGCTGCTCGGGCGTGAGCGGGCGATCGTGACCGAGATCCCCGGCACCACGCGCGACGCGATCGAGGCCCACGCGGTGATCGAAGGGTTTCCGTTCCGGATCGTCGACACCGCCGGCCTCCGTCACAGCGAAGACCGCGTGGAGCGGCTCGGCATCGAGGTCAGTCGACGGTATCTGGATGCTGCGGATCTGGTGCTCTTCTGCGACGATTCCCGGGCAACCCTCAAGGACTCCCTGACGGTCGCCGGAAACGAGAACCGGGAAACGGTCGAACGAGACGAATTCCTGGCGCGGTGTGTGGCGCCGGTGGTGTTCGTGCACACGAAGGCGGATCTGGCCGCCGAGCCGCCCCCGGTTCCGTCCTTCCGTCAGTCCGTCGCCGTCAGCGCCGTTACGGGGCGGGGGCTGGCGGAGGTCCGTCGGCGCCTCGCCGAGGTCGCATTCGGGAGGCTCCTCTCACTCGGCGACGTAGAGCCCGTCGTCACGCGGGCGCGGCACCGGGCGGCGCTCGAGAAGGCCTTGGAGGAGTTGGACGCGTTCCAGGTGGCCCGGGAGGGCGGGGTGGACGCGGCGGCCGCGGCGACGCACCTCAGGGCGGCGGTCGGCGCGCTCGACGACCTCATCGGCGCGGTGACGCCGGACGATGTGCTGGACCGGGTATTCGCCAGTTTTTGTGTGGGGAAGTAAGCTAGGGAGCCATCGTCGGTGCTGGCGCATCACTCCCGTGCAGGAACCGGTCGAGCAGCCGATAGCCGTGCTCCGTGAGAATCGACTCCGGATGGAACTGCACCCCCACCACCGGATGCTCCACGTGCCGCACCGCCATGATCTCCTCATCCACGGACGTCGCCGTCACCCGGAGACTCGGCGGGACTGAATCGCGCGCGATCGACAGGGAGTGGTAGCGCGCGGCCAGGAAGGGATTCGGTAGCCCCTCGAAGATCCCTGTTCCATCATGATGAATCGCCGAAGCCTTGCCGTGCATGGGACGGCCGGCGCGGGTAATCCGCGCCCCGTACGCGACCGCGATGCACTGGTGCCCCAGGCAGACGCCGAGGATCGGGATCCGTGCCCCGAAGCGGCGCACGACGTCGGTCGAGATCCCGGCTTCGGCGGGGGTGCACGGCCCCGGGGAAATAATGATGTGGGAGGGTCTGATCTCCTCGATCTCCTCGTGCGATGTGTCGTCATGCCGCCGTACGACGGGTTCTTCCCCGAGCTCCGCCACGTACCGCGCGAGGTTGTAAACGAAGGAATCGTAGTTGTCGATTAGGAGAATCACGACCTGCCTCCCCGAACGCCCTAAAGGACTTCGCGGCTCGGCAGCTGCCGCTCAAGCGGCATTTGCTCTCCCTCCTCCAGCGCCGCGATCATCCCCCGTGCCTTGTCCAGCGTCTCCTGGTACTCCCGCCCCGGATCGGAGTCCGCCACGATGCCTGCGCCAACCTGGATGTATGCCCATCCCCCGCGCACCACGCACGTGCGGATCACGATGCTCGTGTCCATCGCCCCGGTGACGCTCAGATACCCGATGGCGCCGCAATACACCCCACGCGCCGTCGGCTCGAGCTCGGAGATAATCTCCATCGCGCGGACCTTGGGGGCGCCGGTGATCGAGCCGCCCGGGAACGCGGCCCGCAGTAAGTCGATCGCATCGCGTCCGGGAGCCAGCTCGCCGGTCACCGTGGAAACGAGATGGTGCACTGTCGCGTAGCTCTCGACGGCGCACAGCGCCGGCACCCGCACCGTCCCCGGCCGGCACACCCGTGACAGGTCGTTCCGCAGCAAGTCCACGATCATCACGTTCTCGGCGCGGTCCTTCTCGCTCGCTGCGAGCTCGCGCGCGAGCGCCGTGTCGTCCGTGGGGTCAGAGCCGCGCGGGCGCGTGCCCTTGATGGGGCGCGTCTCGACCCGGCCGCTGGGATCCACTCGAAGAAACCGCTCGGGCGACGCGCTCGCCACGACCACGTCGCCGAAATCGAGGAACGCGGCGAACGGCGCGGGATTCGCCCGCCGCAATCGCCGGTAGAGATCGAACGGTGCCCCCGCGAGCGGCGCCTCGAGCCGCTGCGACAGGTTCACCTGGAACACGTCGCCGGCGAGGATGTAGTCGCGGACGCGCTGCACCGCGGCGATGAACCGCTTACGGGTGAAGTTCGATGTCACCGCAGGGGACGGGAGACGAGGGACGGGGGATGGGTGGTTCGCAAAGGGGCTCGGTGCCGCGAGCCGGGCCCGGATCGCCGCGAGCCGCTTGGCGGCACGCATTCGACTCGTCCCCCGTCCCTCGTCCCCCATCCCCGTGGAGATGATCCACGCCCGCCCCTGCGAGTGATCCCAGGTGATGACCCAGTCATACACGCCGAGGATCAGCGCGGGGAGCTGGAGGTCGTCGCCGCGCGGGGGCGGTAGGCGCTCGAGCGTCCGGCCCCAGTCGTAGCCGATGTACCCAGCGGCGCCGCCCTGGAACGGCGGCAGGCCCGGCACGGGCTCCGCGCGCTGCGGCGTGAGCACGGCGCGCACCGCGCTCAGCGGATCGGAGTCCACGTCGCTGCGGATCACGCGCCACGGATCGGCACAGAGAAACGAGTGCCGGCCGAGCCGGTCGAGACAGGCGGCGCTGTCCAGGAGGAGGAGGTGCGGGAGCCCGGCGAAGCGGGCGCAGACTTCGACCGGGTCGGGAGGGGGAATCAGCTCCTCGACCAGCGGCAAGGTCATGGGGCGCTCAGGACTTCGCGGTACGTCGCCGACTGCCCGAAATTCTCCTCTACCTCGAGCTCGATCGCCGTCAGATGGACCACGCCGGAGGCTTTGAGCTCGTCCCGCACCCGCCCGGCGAGGTATGCGGCGAGCATCTCGACGGTGCTATTGGGGATCGCCAGCAGCACGCAGTCGCGCGTCGGGAAGACGTACCGAGGCTGGCCGTCGAAGGCGACCGTGAGGGCTTCGCCCTGGTGACCGATCGTGAGCTTGGGGTTCTGGGTGGGGAGGAGGACCTTGTGGTCCAGCTCATTCGTGAGCCGGCGCATCAGGGCTTTCACCGCGGCGAAGTCTACCACGAACCAGGAGTCCCGCTCGAGGCCTCCCTCGAGCGTGATCCCGACGCGGTAGTTGTGGCCGTGCAGGGTCTCACAGCGGTGTCCGGCGAACGTGATGAAATGGGCCGAGGCGAAGACCAGGTCTTCCTTGGTGACCGCCACCTTGAACGCGCCGCTGGTGCCCATACGGAGGGGAAGATAACTACCGGGGCGGAGCTTCCTGGCCGGTCGCCACCCGCCACACCTCGTCCGCCAGCCACTCCAGGCGCTGCTGGGCGTACTCCAGCTCCTGCGGGGTCATCTGCGGGGCGTTTCGCGCAATGTTTCGGGCGTGCTCGAGCAGGTCGTCCAGCACTTCCCGCAGCGGGCGGTTGGTGCGGCGCTCCATGCTGCTTCTTCTCGGGCTCATGCCGTCTGGCTCCCCAGGGCGCGCTGGTCGGCCTGCTGCAGCTCCCGCGTGGCGGCCCGCACCGTGGAAGCGACCCCGTGCTCGGCGAGGTAGCTCTCCACCAGACGCAGGCCGAGGTAATAGCCCGACCGCTCCGGCAGGACCTTTCCCCCCACGAGGCGGGCCGACGGGCTCATCCCGCCGGACAGGAACCGGAGCCGGAGCCCCAGTCCCGTGACCTCGAGCTCCGGCGCGGCAACGCGCCGCAGGAAGGCGTCGAGCTCCCGGATGCGGCGGTACTGCCGGCGGTTGTAGCCGAAGTACTCCCACGGCTCGAACCCCGGAGCCACGGCCTGGGACGTCGCGACGGCCACGCCTTCGTTGACCAACAGCTCGCGGAGGCTGGCCCGGGAGCCCGTCTCCCAGTAGTCGTACTGCCCGCCGAGGTCGGCGACGAGGCGCCGCAGGTCGGCACGGCTCGTGGGTGCCGTGTACCGCACCGCGTGCGCCACCTCGTGGGCGATCCAGAGGGGGAGCAGGTGCGGCGCCAGGCCCATCCCGTAGGTCTGGGGGTTGGCGCGGCCGGTGAAATGCTCCAGGCAGACGAACGCGATCCCTCGGCCCCCCACGACCAGCTCCCCGGCGTTCGCCGCCCCCACGCCCACCATGAGGTAGAGGTCCACGGGGCAGTCGGCCTCGAGGGTCTCGAGCGAGCGCCGCAGGGCGTCCTCTGCGATCGCCACTGCGTCCACGTCGTCGAGCAGGCGCTGCAGGTCCGCGCGGTCGGCACGGAGCGCGTCGAGGATCACCCGCTCGGCCGGTGGCGAGTCGAGATCGACCACGTAGTTGTGCCAGTAGCTGGCGAGGATCGGCTGGTGGCGGTCGAGATAGCGATGATACGCCGCGACGGGATCGGGCGCGGCGAGCACCGAGAGGAATTCCGGAACGAGATTGACGAGCATGGACTCGAGGCCGCCCCCAATTTGGGAGCGACCTGGCGTCCGGACAAGCCTGCATCAGCGGATGGTAATCTCGAGCGCCACCGACTCCGACTTGACATTTCGTCGGAGGTCGGTCACCGCGAGCGAGACCCGGTAGCGCCCCGGCGGGATCCGGCCGGGCTCGATCACGAGCTGCTCCGGGACGACGTGGCGGGCCTCGACCTCGCGCTCGAACTCGAACAGGATCGCGTCCGGGCCGAACAGACTGCCGAGCAGGCCGCGTACCGGCTCGAACGTGTAGCGGACGTCGTAGCGCGCGCGGCCCTGCGCGTCGGCGACCAGACCGTAGACCTCGGCGTAGGCAGCGAGCGGCCGGCCCGCCGGGAAGGCGAGATCTGCCGACATCCGGTCGAGCGTCGTTTCGCGATCAGTGAGCGAGTCGGCGGGGGCGAGCGCCAGGCTGGAAAGGCCGAGATCGCCCAGGGAGAATGCCGGCACAGTGAGCGTGCCGCGCACTCTCCCCTGCACCCCGGCGGAATCGACGTCGAAGCCATAGTCGTAGCGGCCGGGCGGGACGGTGAGCGCCAGCAGCCCTGGCCCGCGCGCCCGGACCATCTCCTCGCCCGTCTCATCCCACAGCACGACGGCCGCCGTGTCGGGGGCGCTCTTGAAGTACACGTCGGTGCGCCAGAGCTCCCCGCTCTTGAAGAATGCGCTCCAGCCGCGCGCTTGGAGCGGGGCGGGGAGGGCGGTGCGGTCGGTTCGGAGCAGGACGGCGAGGCTCCGCACCTGGTGCCTCGAGACGGGCATGAAGTACTCGCCCCTCCGGTGGAAACCGATGCTGACCGGGCCCTCGGGCGTCCAGTACAACCACCCTTCGCTATCGAGGGCGCTGACGCAGTACGGGTCGCCCTGCGGGAACAGGGGGTCGGGGGTGCAGGGGACCTGGAGGGCCGGGGGGCCGTGGCGCATGAACGTCAGGCCACGGGCGTCGATCCCGGCCCGAGCAGCACGCGTCATCGCCGTGTCGAGCAGGTCGCGCGGATCGAGCAGGGCGACGCGGCTCGCGGCCGCCCCCGGCTCCGAGCTCCCGCCCGGGATCGCCGCGGGATACCCCTCGGCGAGCTCACGCAGCTCCTGGCGCTGCTCGAATGCGGCGAGGGCGCGGGCGGTCGCGGAGCGGTACCCCAGGCGTTGGGGATGCAGCAATCGGTACATGCGGCGCGCCTCGGCGCGGCGGCGGTAATGCTCCGCGATCCGCTCGTTCTCCGGCGTCACGAGGTTGGGGTCGCGGGACCCCCAGAACCGCTCGAAGAAGCGCCGCCGCCCGTCGGGCTCGGTCGCGCCGTATTGGGCGCCCTCGTCCGGCGACGCGATCACCCACAGCTGTTCCCAAACCGTATCCGCCCGTTCGGCGACGGCGAGCGCCAGCGCGGAGTCGTACCAGGCATACCCGGCCGCGTCCCGCCCCATTAGAAAGCTCGCCTCGGCGCGCAGCAGGTAGGCGGTGACGCCAGCGGGCCGCCGGTGGATCGCGCGCGCCAGCAGGGTTTCCGCGCGCGCCGGCTCCTCCAGCGCGATCGCGAGCTCGGCGCGTCGCTCCAGGGCCAGCGGATCGTCCGGGTGACTCGCCAAGGCGCGCTCCGCCCGGCGCCAGATGGCCGCTCCGCGGTAGACCTCCTGAAAGCGGCGCCAACTGTCCCGGTAGTCCGGGGCGAGGGCGAAGATGCCGAGCAGGGCTTCGCGGGCGATCCAGTCGCCGTCGTCGCTCCCGAGGTACAACCCCACCCGCATCTGCCAGTAGAGCGGCTCGGGATCGTCCGGGGCGAGGCGTGCGGCGGTCCGGAACGCCTGCAGCGCCGGATATCGCCCGATTACCGGCCTCGCGAAGTGAATGCGGCCGAGCAGTAGATGGGCCTGGGGATCACAGGGGTAGGCGCCGACGACGCGCTCTGCCGCACGCAGCGCGGCGGGGAAGCGCCGGGCCTGGAGGAGGGATTCGGCGCGGGCGTAGGACGGGTCCGGGACGGCGAGCGCGAGGCACAGTGCCAGCGCCGTCATGGACTCAGTCCCGGTCGCGCATCTTGCGGCTCATCTCGGTCAGGAATTTCCGTTCCGCGGGGGTCAGGCTGGCCATCCCCGACGCCGAGATCTTGTCGAGCACCCGGTCGATCTCCGCCTGGGTGCGGTCGGGCGCGGGTCGCCGCGGCTTCGCCACCGCGGGATCGCTGCCGCGCGCGATGCGCGCCGCCGGATGCACCAGGACGCTCGGCTCGGCGCCACGCCGCAGGCGCTGCTCGGCCTGCGACAACCGCCAGTCGGCGCTCTTCAAGTACACGAACCCCGCCGCGATGCCACCCAAGTGCGCGAGGTGGGCGATGCCGTCGCGAGGGGAGAGCAGCGCCAGCACCAGCGAGATCCCCACGGCGAAGGTCACGAGCCACTTGGCGGGGATCGGCTCCGGAAACGGGAAGATGAAGATCCCCTGGTCCGGCCACGCCCACGCGAACGCGAGCATCACGCCATAGATGGCCCCCGACGCGCCCACCATCGGCGGCACCGGGACCACGAGCATCAGCACGTACGACAGCGCCGCGCCCCCCAGCCCACACGCAAGGTAGTAGGTGAGAAACGCCCGGCCCCCCAGGCGCTCTTCCACCCGCGGCCCGAACACGAACAGGGCGAGCATGTTGAATGCGAGGTGCAGCACGCCCGCGTGCAGGAACATGTAGGTGAGGAACGTCCACGGCCGCGCTAGCGCGCCGAGCGGGTCGAAGCCGAAAGACGCGATGAACCGGGGATCGACGAACACCGTCACCTGCAGGAGGTACACCAGCAGGTTCGCGACCATGAGGCGTCGCACCCAAGGGGTCATGCCGAACATCCGCTGCGGGCCCATCCGATTCCTCGGCGTCTGGGCGTCTATGCGCCTGTGCGCCTAGTCGTTTATCCCCCGCGGCCGCTCCGCTTGTTCCGTGCCAGCTGGCAAATGCGCTCGCACAGCTCCGGGAACTCGATCCCCGCGGCCCGGGCGGCCTGAGGCAGGAGGCTCGTTCCCGTCATCCCGGGGAGCGTATTCGCCTCCAGACAAAAGATGTCCCCGTCGAGACTGAGGCGGAAGTCGATGCGGGAATACCCCCCGAGCTTCAGGGCACGGTGGGCGAGGAGGGCGTACTCCTGCAGTTGCCGGGCGAGCTTCGGCGCGAGCTTGGCGGGGAAGGTCTCCTCCGACATCCCCGGCGTGTACTTGCACTCGTAGTCGAACAGCTCGTGCTTGGGGATGATCTCCCCCACGGGGAGGGGCACGTCGCCGAGGACTCCCACGGTCAGCTCCCGCCCCGGGATGAACTGCTCCGCCATCACCTCGTCGTCGTACTGGGCGGCGAGCCGGACCGCCGCCTCGAGCCCCTCGGGCTTCTTCACGAGGGTGAGGCCCACCGTCGACCCCTGCTTCGAGGGCTTGACGATCACCGGCCAACCGAGCGCGGCCGTCACGTCCTCCGGCGTCACCGGGGCTAGGAACCAGGCCGGCACGGGCACCCCCGCTGCGCGGAACAGCTGCTTGGAGACATCCTTGTCCATTGCGAGCGCGCTCGCGAGCGGGCCGCTGCCGGTGTAGGGGACGCCGATGACGTCGAGGAGCGCCTGGAGGATGCCGCCCTCGCCGGTCCCGCCGTGCAGTGCCAGAAAGAGCACATCGGCTCCCTGGACGACGGGGAGGCTCGCCAGCTCCTCGGAAAGCATCTGCCGCTCGCGCGTCTCGAGCTCGGCTGTAGAGGGTGGGGTCTTTCCCACCGCGGGGGCGAGTGCCTGTGCCTCGTCCGCGCGGGTGAGCAGCCCCCCGGCCGTGTCCACGACGTACACCTCGTGCCCCCGGCCGCGCAGCGCCGCCACGACTTGCGCGGCGCCGGCAAAGGCGACGGCGCGCTCCGCCGTCGCCCCACCGGTGAGCACAGTGACGCGCATCAGCGAATGCCGGCGAGCTGATGCAGGAGGTCGTACCGCGTGACGATGCCGACGAGCTTCCCCTCGCACCGGACCAGCACCGCCGGGGCTTCGCGGGCGAGCATCACGGCGAGTCGGTCCACCGCCAGGTCCGCGTCCACCACCGGGAACGGCGGGTCCATCATCTCGCGCACCGGCTGGTCGAGGATCTTGGGGTCTTCGAGCGCCTTGGCCATGAGCATCTGTTCGGATACCGCGCCCACGCCGTCCGCGCCGTCGAGCACGGGGAGCTGGGAGATGTTGTAGGTGCTCATCAGGTTGAGCGCCTGGCGCACCGTGGCCTGCGGCGCTACCTGCACGAGCGGCGGCGCCCCGTTCTCTTTGGCCGCCACGAGTCGGGCCACCGTCACGCGCTCGCTCTCGAGGATCTGGTTCTCGCGCAACCACTCGTCGTTGTAGACCTTGGAGAGGTAGCGCTCGCCCGTGTCGCAGAGGATCGTGACCACGAGTGCGCCCGGATCGTTCACCCGGCGCGCAACCTCAAGCGCCGACACGAGGTTCACGCCGGTGGAGCCACCGGTGAACAGGCCCTCCTCCTTGGCGAGCCGCCGCGTCATCAGCATCGCATCTTTGTCGGTGACCCAGATCCACTCGTCCACCACGTCGAAGTGCAGCGAGGTGGGGATCTTGTCGCCGCCGATCCCTTCGACCTTGTAGGGTTGGCCTTCGATCTTCTTGTGGGTCTTGGCGTACTCGGTGTAGATCGAGCCGACGGGGTCGCCCGCGATCACCGTGATCGCGGGGTTCTTCTCCTTCAGATAGCGCCCGGCACCGCTCACCGTCCCGCCGGTCCCGGGCGAGCAGACGAAGTGGGTGATCTTGCCCTCGGTTTGTTCCCAGATCTCGGGGCCCGTGGTGCTGTAGTGGACCTCGGGGTTGACCGGGTTGTAGTGCTGGTCGGCAAAGATGGCATTCGGGTGGGCGGCGGCGATGGCGCGCCCCTTCATGATGTAGTTGTCGGGATGGTCCGGTGGCACGGCGGTCGGGGTGATGATCACCTCGGCGCCGAGCGCGCGCAGCAGGCGCGCCTTCTCCTGGGACATCTTGTCGGGCATCGTGAAGACGCAGCGATACCCCTTCACCGCCGCGGCGATGGCGAGCCCGACGCCCGTGTTCCCCGAGGTCGCCTCGACGATCAGGCCGCCCGGCTTGAGCCGCCCCTCGCGCTCCGCCGCCTCGATCATCGCGATCCCGATCCGATCCTTCACCGAGCCGCCGGGGTTGAAGAACTCGGCCTTGGCGTACAGCGGCGTGCGGATCCCCGCCGTCACCTTGTTGAGGCGGATCAACGGCGTCCAGCCGATGGTCTCGAGAACGTTGGCGTACGGCTGCCGGTGCTGCGGCATCACGGGCCGCCCCCTCCCCGCAGGGCCGCCCCTTCCGGGTGGCGGAATTCGATCGGTTGCAGGAACGCGGTGGCGATGGGGATCCCGCGCCGCTTGGCCGGAGCGAAGCGGAGCTGCGCGGCGCCGGCCAGCGCGGCCGAATCGAGCGCCGGGTAGCCACTCGATTCCCCGACCCGCGTCGATTCGGCGACGAGCCGCCCCGTCGAGTCGACGAACAGCCGCAGCACGACGTCGCCCTCGACTTTCTGGTCGAACAGCGCCGGCGGGTAGCCGATGGGGGAGTCCCCGTTCAGCGCCACCGGCGCTTCCGACTCGGGGGGCGCGGTGGGCGGAGCCGTTTGGTCGGGCGCCGGCTGCGGTTTCCCGCAGGCGAGCGCGGCGGCGGCGAGCAGGCCGACGGCAACACGGGCGTGTCTCACGAGCCTTCCTCTCGCTGCTTCTTCCAGGCCGCGAGCCGGTTCAGGGCCTCGAGCGGCGACAGGGTGTTCACGTCCAGGCGGTCCAGTTCCTCGAGCAGTGGGTGCGTCGGCGCGGCGCCGGGGAACAGGCCGAGCTGGTCGGCGTCCAGCGGCCGCGGGGCGGGCAGGTGGGCCACGTGATGTCCCGCCTCGAGCAGCTTCAGTACTTGCCACGCCCGCGCCACCACCGGCTGGGGCAGGCCCGCCAGGCGGCCGACGTGGATGCCGTAGGAACGGTCCGCGCCCCCGGGCTCCAGCCGGTGCAGGAACACAATCTCGTCACCCGCCTCGCGCACCGCCACGTTGAAGTTGCGGGCGTGAGCCAGCTCCTCGGTGAGCTGGGTCAGTTCGTGGTAGTGCGTCGCGAAGAGCGTTTTGCAGCCGATGGTGTTGTGCAGGAATTCGGTGACGGCCCACGCGATCGCCACGCCGTCGTAAGTGGATGTGCCCCGCCCGATCTCGTCGAGCAGCACGAGGCTCCGTGCGGTCGCCCCGTGGAGGATAGCGCTCGTCTCGCTCATTTCCACCATGAAGGTGGACTGGCCCCGGACGAGGTTGTCGGAGGCCCCCACTCGGGTGAACAACCGGTCCACCACGCCCACCACCGCCCGCCTCGCCGGCACGAACGATCCCATCTGGGCGAGCAGCACGCAGAGCCCCACCTGCCGCAGCACGGTGGACTTCCCCGCCATGTTCGGGCCCGTGAGCACGATCACCCGGGCGCTCTCGTCGAGATACACGTCGTTCGGGATGAACGTCTCGCGCGGCATCATCCGCTCGACCACCGGGTGGCGGCTCCCCTCGAGCTGGAGCGTGAACGCGGGCGTCACCTCCGGGCGCACGTAGCGCTCGCGCTCGGCGAGGTCCGCCAGCGCGGCCCAGACGTCGAGCCGCGCGAGGAGGCCGGCGGTCGCCTGCACGCGCGCGATCGCGTCCGCCACGTGCCGGCGCAGCGCGTCGATCAGCTCCGCCTCGCGCGTCGCGATCCGCTCCTCCGCGCCTAGGACCTTCGCCTCGTATTCCTTCAGCTCGGGCGTGACGAACCGCTCGGCCCCGGTCAGGGTCTGACGCCGCTCGTAGTCGGGCGGGATGCGTCCGCGGTGGGCGTGCGTCACCTCGAGGTAGTAGCCGAACACCTTGTTGTAGCCGACCTTGAGCGAGCCGATCCCGGTCCGCTCGCGCTCGCGTGCCTGCAGGCTCGCGATGTATTGCTTGCCGCCGTCGCGCGCGTCCCTGAGCTCGTCGAGCCCTCGGTCGTAGCCCGCGCGCACGGCATCGCCATCGGACGTTTGCGCCGGAGGCCGATCCACCAGCGCCCGCGCCAGCTCCGCCCCGAGGTCGGTCAGCAGGTCGAGGCGCGCGGCGGTCTCCTCGAGCAGCGCCGCGTGCTCGCGCCCCCCGAGGCCGTCGAGCGCAGCCTGCACGTCGGGGAGTCGGAGGATGGAGTCCCGCAGGGCGCCGAGCTCGCGCGGGGTGGCGCGCCCGAGCGCCGCCCTTCCGGCCAGGCGCTCGAGGTCGCGCACGCCGTCGAGTGTCTCGCGCAGCCGGTCGCGGCCGCGGAGATCGCGGGCCAGCGTCTCGACCGCGTCAAGCCGCGCGTTGATCATCGCCGGGTCGAGCAAGGGCGCCAGCAGCCAGCGCCGCAGCAACCGTGCGCCCATCGGGGTGAGCGTGCGGTCGAGCACCGCGAGCAGCGTCGCCCCCGCCGCGCCGGGGCGCAGCGGCTCCAGCAGCTCGAGGTTGCGGCGCGTCATCTCATCGAGGGGGAGGGCGTCACCGCGGCGCAGGATCCGGGGTCGCGCGACGTGCGGCAGGCCGCCCGGCTTCAGCTCGCGCGCATAGCGCAGGAGCGCGCCCGCCGCCGCCACCGCCGCCCGGTCGCCAGCCTCGATCCCGAGCCCGTCGAGCGATGCCAGGCCGAACGTGCGCTGCAGGTCCTCACGCGCAAGGTCGGGGTCGAACTCCCACGCCTCGCGCTCGGCGACCGCAGGGGAGTCCATAAGGGTGCCGGCCTGAACATCGGCGGGGGAGACGCCGGCGCCGGTCGGGAGCACGACTTCCGACGCTTCGTACCGCGCGAGCGTGGTAGGTAGCTCATCGGCGGTGACGATTTCCAGGATCAGCTCACCGGTGGTGAGATCCAGCGCGGCCAACCCTGGGGCGTCGCCCCGGGGTTCCACGGCCACGAGGAAGTTGTTGCGGTTGTGCTGCAGCCAGTCCTCGGCGAGCACCGCCCCGGGCGTGACGGTTTCCACCACCTCGCGGCGCACCAGGCCCTAGGCGAGTTTCGGGTCCTCGACCTGATCGCAGATGGCGACGCGGTGGCCCTTGGCGACCAGGCGCCGGAGGTACTCGGCGGCGGCTTTGACGGGGACGCCGGCGAGCGGCACGTCGGCCGCGCCGCCGTTGTTGCGGGAGGTGAGGGTGAGGCCGAGCTCGCGCGCGGCGAGCTTGGCGTCGTCCTCGAACATTTCGTAGAAATCGCCCATCCGGAAGAACAGGATGGTTTGCGGGTACCGCGCCTTGATCTCCCGGTACTGCTGCATGAGTGGTGTGTCGACTCCCCCCACCACTCGCTGGGTCACGGTTCCTCCACCACGAACGGCTGGCCGCCAAGCCTGGTCTTGAGGCGGGCCTGCACCCGGTGGGCCTCCTCGCGAGTGGCGTAGCGCCCCACTCGCACCTTGAAGAGGCCGCTGGTATCGCGCACCACGCGCGCGTCGAAGCCCATCACCTTGAGGCGGGTGAGCAGCTCGTCCACCTGGGCGGCGCTCCTCACTGCCAGCACCTGCACGGTGAACGCCGACGGAGCGGGAGGCGTCCCGGCCGCGGTGTCCCGGCGGGCCGCGGTGTCGGCGATCGAGGTCGTGGGCGCGGCCGATGACTCCATGCACCGCGCCGCGTAGAAGCGCACCTGGTTCTTGAACTCCACGTCCTCGCCCGCGCCCTCCAGCGCTTCGCGGATCAGCGCGCAGCCGTTCGGCTCGTCCTTGAGATCGAAGTACGCGCGGGCGGCGGGGAAGGCGGCCCGCGCGCGCAGCGGCGAGTCGGGATAGTCGCGCCGCAGGCGCTCGGCCGCCTGCACCGTCGCGGCGGGGTCGCCCTGCGCGAAGTGGAACTGGGTGAGCCGCAGCAGCGCGTCGTCGGCCCAGGGCGAGAGTCCGTATTCCACGACCACGCGCTGCAGGTTCCGGGCGACCAACTGCGGCTCGGGCGACAGGATTCCGGCCGTGTAGAGGGCCTCGGGGTACACCGAGTCGGTGGGCGGCAGGGTACGGAGCAGCCGACTCACCACGGCGCGGGCGGAATCCAGCTGGCCGGCCTGCGCGATGCGCACCGCGTCGGCGAGGCGGGGGTCCGTCTGGGCGGTTAGGCGGATGGGCGGATGGGCGGATAGCAGCAACACCGCCGCGAGGGCACCGACCGCCCATCCGTCCATCCGCCCATCCGCCCTCACGCCGCCTCCCGCATCGCCACCGCCATCGCCAGCACCAGCTGCAGAACAATGCCGCGGTCGTCCGTCACGGTCGTTCCCTTCAGCGCGCGGTCAGCCTCGAGGGCGAGCCGCAGGACGCGCCGTAGCTCCGCCGGGCTCCACAGGGTGGCCCAGCGTGCCCACCGCGCAGCCTCCTCTTTCCAATTGCGCAGCCCGAAGGGGCGCGCGGCGACCAAGTGGCGGAACATGGCGTCCTCGAGTCGCGCGGGCGGGGTGCCGCAGTCCAGCTCCGCCCGCGCCAGCGCGGTGCCGACGAGCGCTGTTCCGAGGGTCGTCACGACTCGCACCCCGTTCATCCCCGCCTGCTCGAGCACCGGCTCGACCAGCTGCGCCGCCCGGACCGGTCGCCGCTCGAGCGCCGCCTCCACCAAATCGTGCACCGTTTCGCCGTGGCGTACTCCCACCACACTCGCGACGTCGTCGGCCGTTGCCGCCCGGCCCGGGGCGATCAGCGCCAACTTCTCCAGCTCCTGCCTGATGGCGCCGAGGTCGTTCCCCACCGCCTCAATGAGGAGGTCGACCGCGTCGGGCTCGAGCGCGAGCGGCAGCTCTCCTGCTTTACGGGCGATCCAGCGCACGACCCCTTCGGGGGGCAGGCGGTCCAGTGCGACGGCCGTGCTCCGGTGCGCGAGATCGGCGTCCGGTTTCTCGGCTGCACCCTGCACGAGCACCAGCACCGTCGTCGGATTGGGGGAGCCGAGGTAGCGCAGCAGCTCGTCGCGTGCCGGCGATTTCTTACGCAGCTGCTCCACGCCGCGGAGCACCACCACGCGCTGCTCGGCGAGCATCGGGGGGGTGTTCACCAGGGCATGGAAGGTTGCGGCGTCGAGGACGGCGGCATCGCGCAGGTCGAGGTTGAAGTCCCGGGTCGAGGGCTCGAGCGTCCGGTCCACCAACGCCCGAACGGCCTCGTCCTTCAGGACGTCTTCGTCGCCGTACAAGTAGTATACGGAATTGCCCTTCTTCAGGCGGCGGAAGAGCGCATCAAACGAGAGGGCCCCCATACAGGGCGGAAATTAGCCCTGGCCTACCCCCGAAGAAAGGTAGGAAACCCGCTTCAGCGGCCCGCGCTCGCAGGCTCGACGAAGGCGGTGCCGTAGGGCCGCGGGTTCCCCGCGACCACCGCCGCGCGTGGATCCTGAAACGTGACGAAGGGGACGCCCGCGTTGGCCACCGGCTTGGGGAAGGCGACTGGTGGCAGCGCGGGCACCGCCGCTGGCTCGGGACGCCGCGTCCCCTCCAGGGCGAGCAGTGTCAGCGACACCGCGACCAGCAGCGCCGCCGCGACACGCGCGTACCGTGGCACGATCGGCTCGTGCGCCTGCGCGCACTCGCGATGCAGCCGCTCGTCGAGCCGGCGCCGGAAATCCGGGCTCGGCTCGATCGTCCCCAGCGCCTGCAGCGCGAGCACCCCGCGCCGCACCGCCGTGTCGTACTGGCGGCATTGCGCGCAGGCGGCAAGGTGGCGCCGGAAGCGCCGCAGCTCCCGCGGGGCCGTGGTCAGCCCGTCGCGGAATTCGGTGTAATGGTCGAGGAATGCAGCGCAATCCATGACGGCTTGGTTATACGCTTCGTAGTCGGGAGGGTTCCCACCACCCCACAACCCACGTCCCCACAGTCCCCCGGGGCCGTGGGGTGTGGGGTCGTGAGGGCGTGGGGCACTATTTTAGCAACGGCTCGATCAGCTGCGCGAAGCTGTTCCGGGCCCGATTCAGGCGACTCTTCACGGTGCCCAGGTTGCAGCCGGTGATCTCGGAGATCTCCGCGTAGCTCTTCCCCTCGAGCTCCCGCAGCACGAACACCTCGCGGTGGTGCTCCGGAAGCTGGCTGACGGACTGCTCCACGGCGTCCTTCAGGAACCGCTTGCGGTAGAGGTCGTCCGGCCGGGCCGTGATATCCTCGAACTGCAGCGGCCGGTGGTCGGCCTCCCAGTTCTTCTTGATCGTCTGGAAGAGCACCAGGGGGTTCCGGCTTCGGTTCCGCAACTCGTTCTTCGCCAGGTTCGACGCGATCGTGTAGATCCATGTCGAGAACTTCTTGGTCTGGTCGAACCGGTGCAGGTGCCGGAACACCCGGATGAACACCTCCTGTACCAGATCCTCCGCCCGCTCCCGGTCCCCGATGGTCCGGTTCACGAAATTGAGGAGGCGCATCTGGTAGCGGTCCACCAGCATCCCGAAAGCCTGGGGCTCGCCTTCCAGATGCCGTTTCACCACGTGGGCGTCGTCGAGCTCCTGGAGCGTCTGCCGACTTGTGGCGCGCTCCGACTCGACCGCCTGAGGTTTCAACTTGAGGACTGCCCGCATGATCGCTCCTAAGTTTCAGACGGAAACGTTGTGACCGCTAGCGTTCATCCTCCTTTCCTTACTTTAGAGAGTACGTGCAGGAAGTGTACCTCAGATGTGCCTTCCTTAAACTTCTCTTAAACAACGAGTTACAATTCGCATCGGTTCCACGCCGGCCGAGCCGTCCTGTCTGGGGGACACCCCGAGGCTACAGTCCCAAGACGAAACCGGCCATATAAAGGATGCCCACCAGGG
>JACOVF010000044.1 GCA_016177465.1 Gemmatimonadota bacterium | reverse complement strand
CCGAAATCCGCCACCAGCGCGTGACCCTCCGCGAGCAGGATGTTCGCCGGCTTGATGTCGCGGTGCACCACCCCGTGGCCGTGCGCGTACGCGAGCGCGTCCGCGACCTCCTCGCAGATCCGCAGCGCGTCCTCCAACGGCAATTGCTTCTCGCGGTCCATCCGGTCGCGCAGCGATTCGCCCGCGACGTAGGGCATCACGTAATACAGCAGCCCCTCGGCGGCGCCGGAGTCGTACAGAGGGAGGATGTTGGGATGCTGCAGGCCGGCGGCGATCTGGATTTCGCGCAGGAACCGCTCGCGGCCGAGTAGGTCCGTAAGCTCCGGCCGCAGCAGCTTGATGGCGACGGCGCGATGATGCTTGCGGTCCTGCGCGAGGTACACAGTGGCCATCCCGCCGCGACCGAGCTCGCGCTCGATCGTGTAACGCTCCGCGAGGGCGGCGCGGAGCTGGCCCAGGGGCTCGACCGTCACCCCGGATCAGGAGGGGTTGGCGTAGCGGCTAAACAATACGGCCCGGCCCGCCGTCCGGCCATCCACTGCGAAACGCCAGCGATCAGGTCACTTTCGCGCTACCTTGAACGCCATATCTGGCAGCGCAGGAATGCGAGCTTCTTCCGTGACACGACACGCCGCCCCGCCGCGGCTCGAGATCCGCTGTTTCGGCAGTCCTACGCTGCGTCTGGATGGCGGCCCGCCGCCGCCGCAAGCGATGTGGCGCAAGCATCTGGCCTTGCTGGTGTATCTCGCCCTCTCACCCGGCCGCACCCGCGCCCGCGAACATCTCATGGGCCTGCTCTGGCCAGAGAAAACCCAGGCTCACGCGCGGCACTCACTCAACGAGACGCTGCGCCGGCTGCGGGGATGCCTGGGGACGGGCCGTCTGCTCTCCCGCGGCGACGCGATCACCCTCGACGACCGGGGGCTCGACGTGGACGCGCTGCGGTTCGAGGCGGCGGCGGACGCGAATCCGGCGGAGGCCGCAACCCTGCTGAGTGGGGATTTCCTCGAGGGCTTCAACCTGGACGACGCCCCGGGCTTCGAGGAGTGGGCGGCCGTCGAGCGGAGCCGGTTCCGGGCCCATGCCGCCGCCGTGCTGGTGGCGGTGGGAGAGGCCGCGCTGGCCAACTCCCGCTTCGGGGAGGCGGAGCGGGCGGCGCGTCGGGCGCTCGCCCTCCAACCGTATGCGGAGTCGGCGGTGCGGCTGCTCATGCGCGGCGCGGCGGTCGTAGGAGACCAGGCGGGCGCGCTCGCGGCGTATCACGAGTTTCGCGAGCGCCTCGGGTCCGAGCTCGGGGAGAAACCCGGGCGCGAGCTGGAAACGTTGAGCGAGCGCATTCGGGGCCGGCGCTGGCGGCGCGCCCCGGTGGGGGTAGCGGAGGACGAGACGCCGCTTGTGGGGCGGGAGGACGCCCTGCGTTCGGCGCTGACTCTCGTCGCGGCAGCCGCCACGCGCGGTCTGCGCCTCCTCCTCATCTCAGGTGAGGCCGGGATGGGCAAGACGCGCCTGCTCGGCGAGTGCCTCGATCGGCTGGCGCTCGACGGCGCTGCGATCGCGTTCGCCCGTCCGCTTGAAAGCGATCACGACGCCCCGTGGAGCACGCTGCGGGGGTTGATGCGGGGCAGGCTCCTCGCTGCTCCCGGCAGCGCCGCCGCCGATCCCGGCGCGCTGGCGGTCCTGGCGGCGCTCGTGCCGGAACTGGCTGGGCGTGCGGAGCCGCGCGAGCCGCGCGATCACGCCGACGTGGGCGCCGCGCTCGCGTCCCTATTCCGCGCCGTGGCGGAAGAGCAGTCGCTCGCGGTGGCCGTGGACGATGCCGGCTACGCCGACGCGTCGTCGCTTGCCGCGTTGCGGGCTGCGGCCGGCGCGGTGCGCGGCCTGCCGATTCTCTTCGTCCTCACCTCGGCGCCCCCCGCCCCCGACGCGCCCGCCGAGCTGCTGCGCTGGTACGCCGCCGTCGGCCGGGACCTGCCCGGCGGCGCCGTGCGGCTCGGGCCGCTGCCGGAGCAGGCGCTGCAAACGCTGATCGAGCGGCTGGCGCCCTGGTGCGGCGGCGCGGACCGCGACCGGCTGGCGCGGCGTCTGGCGTTCGAGACAGGGGGGAACCCGTTTCTCGCCGACGCCCTGCTCCGGGCGCTGCGCGAGGCGTCGGCGCTGCGCCAGGACGTGCTCACCTGGCCGCCGCCGCAGGCCACGCTCGAGCGGCCGCTGCCGATCTCGGTGCCGAGTCTCGCGCGGATGGGAATCCTTGCGCGGGTCGCGCAGCTCGATGACGAGAGCCGACTGATTCTGCAGACGGCGAGTCTCCTCGGCCGCGCCCTCGATCCGGCGCTCGTCGCCGCCGTCGCCGACTTGCCCCGGCCGACGGTGGAGGGAAAGCTCCCCATACTGGAATCCCGCCGGCTGGTCGCCTTCGACGGCGAGCGCTACGTGTTCGAAGCGGCCCTCATCGCGGAAATCGTGCGAGCCGAGGGGATGCCGGCGGGGCAACGGCGGCGGCTGCGAGCGCGCGCCATCGAGGTCCTGGGTGCGCGGCAGGACCTGGAGTCGCGGGTGTTGCGGGTGGAGCTCTTGGCCAGGACGCAACCCGACCGGCAGGCGTTCGATGAAGCCATCGCCGTCGGTCGGGTCGCGTTGCAGGCCGGCTCCGTCCGCACGGCCCGGCGCGCGGTCGCGGCCGCCGAGCGGTGCCGCGAGGCGGACCCGGCCTGCGACCGCGGCGCGGTCGACGCGCTCCGCCGCGCGCTGGACACCGGCTGACCGCTTAGCGGGTGGGATCAGGCTTGCGCGGATTGTCGGGCATGGCGAACGTCGTGTCCCGCTCGCCGGTGGCGCCGTCTTCCTGCGGCGTACTGACCACGGGGATGTACGAGTCGGCGGTCGGATCGTTGGGGCTGACGCAGGCCGCTAGAGCCAGCAGGCCGGTCAGGAAGAGCAGTCGCTTGTTCCACATGGTGTCCTCCAGGATTGATCGGCCGCCGAATTGACGACCCACGGGGCAAGGTAGGACGCCCCCTCCACCGGCCGGACAAGCCCGAGCTAGCAACAGTCAACAGCTTGAAGAACGAGGGGTTATGTCGGCGGCGCGTGGGGAACCGGCCAACCGGTTGCCGAGCTCCCTCCAGGCTCTAGGTTGGACGGGGTGAACATCTATCTCGTGCAGCACGGCGAGGCGAAGCCCGAGCAGGCGGACCCGTCGCGACCGCTGACGGAGCGCGGCCGGCGCGAAGTCGAGCGGATGGCGCACGCGGCCGGGCGGCTGGAGCTGGCACTCGCTCGGATCTGCCACTCCGGCAAGCTGCGCGCGCAACAAACGGCGGAGATCTTTGCAGCCCGGCTGCGCCCTGCGGGCGGCCTGCGCCAGCTCGCCGGCCTCGCGCCGAACGACGATCCCGCCATCGCGGCGCAGTACGTGGCAGTGATGACGGAACCGGAGATGCTCGTCGGCCACCTGCCCCACCTGAGCCGCCTCGCGTCGTTGCTGCTGATCGGCGATGCAACCCGCGAGCTCATCGCGGTCCGGATGGGCGGGATCGTGTGCATCGAGCACCCCGACGCCGCCTGGCGCTTGAAGTGGATGCTGACTCCGGACATCGTGCTCGAATGATGTGCGACCGCCCCTTGCCGTCCGTTACCGCGACCGTCAGGGAGTCCTTTAGGGCCCTCTACCGCCCTTGACCGCTCGGATCGAGGCTCTCCAGGGCGACATCACGTCGCAGGCCGTCGACGCCATCGTCAACGCCGCCAACACGACGCTCTTGGGCGGCGGCGGTGTGGACGGGGCGATTCACCGCGCGGCGGGACCGGAGCTGTTGGAGGAGTGCCGGACGATCGGGGGTTGCCCGACGGGCGAGGCCCGCATCACCAAGGGCTACCGGCTACCGGCGACGTACGTGATCCACACAGTGGGCCCCGTGTGGGGCGGCGGCCACCGGCGCGAGCCGGAGCTGCTGCGGAACTGTTACGTCAACTCGCTGGCGCTCGCCGCCACGCACGGCGTGCGGTCGGTCGCCTTTCCGTCCATCAGCACCGGCGCCTATCGCTACCCCATACACCAAGCGGCGAAGCTCGCCGTGGAGGCCGTACGGGAGTGCCTGCGACAACCGACGACGGTGGAGCTGGTGCGGTTCGTCTGCTTCAGCGCGGGAGACCTGGAGGTCTACCGGAGGATCTTGGGCCAGGCCTGACACCGATCTGTTGCCGCCCCTTACCGCCCTTCCGCCCTCAGCCGCCCCAGAGCCGCCTTCGCCTCCTCCACGTACGGCTGCAGTTCGGGATCGGCGTTCCGCCACACGTCGGCGACGAACCGGAATGCCGTGATCGCGTTCTCCCGCTCGCCCAGCCGCTCCGCCACGCGGGCCCGCTCGAGCACCGTCGCCACGGAGAGCAGCCGCGTCATGCCCGGCGGGGCGAAACCCAGCAGCCCCGTGGCCTCCTTGTCCCGGCGCTGGGCGGACAGGAGCCGCGCGAAGGTCAGGCGGTCCTGGCCCGGTGCGATGAAACAGCCGGCGCACAACGACTCGGGGAGCGCCGCGAATCGGCGCAGCGCGTCGCTCGTGTCCCGGCGCGCCAGCGCGAGGTAGGCCCGGGTTCGTTCGACGGCGAAGCGGCTGAACCGCTCGGCGGCGTCGATGGATCGCAGCAGCCGTTGGATAGCCGCGGTGTCGCCGCGGTTCGCCCACCACGGCAGCGCCGAGGAGGCCGCGGCCCATTGGCCCCCCGCCAACCAGCGCCGGTACCGGGCCGTCGCGGATTCGGGCAAGACGACGCCCGCCGCCACCAGCTCGGAGAAGAGGATCCGGTACTGGTCGTCGATCAGCCGCGCCGCCTCGCGGAGACGACCTCGGTACACGAGCGCGCCCGCGAGCCCGAACCGGTTGCCGACTGAGTCAGCGAGCAGCCTGGCGGAGCCGTGGCGACTCTCGAGGATCAGCCGGGCCAGCCGGACGCCGATCTCGGCGGAATCAGGCCAGCGGCCCAGCGCGACCCACGCGTTGGATAGCACGTCGGCCGACACCGTGTCGAGCAGGGTGGCGACGGCCGCGGACCGGGCCTGCGCGGGATCCAGCAGCGTGGCGACGAGCGGGATCCCCGTCCCTTCCGCCTCCTTGGACCCCAGGGCGACGTACGCGGCGGCATAACGCCGCGCCGCGGCCGGTCCGTGCACGGTGAGGGCGAGCTCCACCGGATGGATGTAGGCCGGCGCGAACGCCGAATCGAGGGCGATGGCCCGGTCGAAGGCGTCGAGCGCCTGTCGCTCGCCGCTACCGCGCCAGTACCCGTAGTGATAGCGGGCGTCGCCCAGCTCGTACCAGACCTCGGGGTCGTCCGGGTAGCGGTGGGCGGCGGCTTCGAGGGTGGCGAAGAACCGGCCGCTATGCCGCCACCAGTCCGGGACGTTGCTGTATCCCGCCAGCGCCGCACTCAGCGACTCGGCGAGCACCAGCAGGCTCTCCCGCGGCGCGAGACCGTGGTTGAGCGCCCCCGCCCGGAAGGCGTAGGCCTGGCTCAGGGAATCGGCCCCGGTACGCTGCCACCCGACCGTCACGCCCAGGCGGTGCAGGGCGAGCGCGAACGTGCTGTCCAGCGCCACGGCGCGCTCGTAATAGACGACCGCCGAGTCCCAATTGGTGCGCCGGAAATGCTGCTCCCCCTGGAGAAAGGCCTTAAGTGCGGGGAGGGACGCCGAGGGGAGGGAGGTGAGCCGCACCGCGCTGATCGGCCGCGTGCGCCCCAGCTCCCGCAGCAGCCGCACCGTGATCGAATCGGCAGCGCGGTCCAAGCGTCCCTCGGGCTCGCGCAGCTCGATTTCAGTCAGGACGCTCCGCGTGGCGGCATCCACCAGCGCGGCGGCGACCCGGACGGAATCGCCGCCCGCCGCCAACACGCTGCCGAACAGGGCGAGGCGCGCCCCGGTCTTCCGGCCGAGCTCCGCAGCCGCGGCGGGCTCCGGACGACCGCGCCAGCGCCGCACCACGACGGTCGGGGAGACCGTCCGCAGCGGCCCGGCGCCGTCCAGGTCGCGCGACAGCACGTCCATCATCCCTTCCCGCCACAGCTCGAGGCTCGGAGCCAGCACCTCGAATGGGGCGACTGCCACGAGATCGGGATCGAGCGAGCCCACGGCGCGCGACCGCGCGACCAGGATCGCGGCCGCCGCGATCACGGCCATCCCGCCCGCGACGATGCCGAGACGGGCCCGCTTGGAGCGTCGCCGGAGGATCGGCAGCCGGAACGAGCCGCCACAGGCGTCCCGGAATTCCAGGGCGGTCCGCGGCCGGTCGGCGGGGTCATTGGCGAGGGCGCGGCCAATCGCCTCCTCGACCTGGGGCGGGGTTTCGGGCCGTAGGGCGCGCAGCGCCTGCGGCCGCCCTGTCACGCGGCTGCTCACGATTGCTTCCGCGGTGGGGCCCGCGAACGGGGGGAATCCCGCCAGCATCTCGTACCCCACCACGCCGAGGGCGTACACATCGGCGCGGGGATCGATGGGTTGGTCCCCCGCGGCCTGTTCTGGGGCCATGTAGCCCGGGGCCCCGAGCTCGAGGCCGGCTTCGCTGGGCCGATCGCCGCGTCGTGCCCGCACGAGCGCTTGGGCCACACCGCAATCGGTGAGCAGGACCTGCCCACCATCGATGAGGATGTTCTCGGGCTTGACGTCGCGGTGCACGATGCCCCGCGCGTGTGCCGAGGCTAGGGCGTCGGCCACCTCCGAGAGGACCCGCACCGCGTCAGCGACGGGGAGCTTGCCCTCGCGGGTGAGCCGGTGCCGCAGTGACTCGCCGGCGCAATGCGGGACGACAAAGTAGAGCCATTCCCCCGCCGTGCCGGCGGTGAGGACGGGCAGCAGGTTCGGGTGCTCGACGTGCGCCGCGCGGTCGATCTCGTGGCGGAACCGTGCCGCGTCCACCTCGTGCGCCACGTCGGGGAGCAGGACCTTGATGACGACGTGCCGGTTGTGCGCCCGGTCGGCGGCGAGATAGACGCGGCTCAACCCGACGACGCCAAGCTCACGTTCGACGTGATAGGCGTCACCCAGCGCGTGCTGGAAGTCGACGAGCAGGTCGGGCAAGGGAGTCGCTAGGCCGTTGGTCCGTCAAGCATACGGGGAGCGACGGCGCGGGGCTAGCGGCTCGCCGCGACCGCTCAGCGCACCGTGAAGGTCAGGGACGCCCAGAAACTCTCCCACTCGAACGGCGGCTCGGCGATCCGGCGCATGTGGATCGTCCGCAGATACCAGAGCCCCGCGCGCGTGACCGGCACTTGCACCCGCCCGGCGGTGTCCGTCAATGCGGTGAAGGCGTGCGTCGAGTCGGCCTGGCCATCGTACCCCGCGTTCAGGGTCAGCCCCGGCATTGGGTGCTGCTCGAACCGGACCTCGACCTGGAGGGAGTCGCCGGGCCGCAGCGCCGCGGCATCGGCGATCGGGACGATTTCGAAGCGGTGCCCGACCGGAGTCGACGCGGTAGACCCTGCCCCGCCCCGGACGATCAGCGCCTTGGCGTACTTCTGGTAGCGCTCTACCGCCGGACGGTCCAGCTCGGCGTTCGCCTCTCGCTCGGCGTAGATCTGCGGCAGCCCGTCGTGCCGGATGTAGTCGTTGAACTCGGCGGCGGTGAGATCGATGCGCCGCGGCTTGATCGCGACGGCCGCCCAGAGCGCGCCGCCGAGTGACGGATCCGCCTTGAGGACCAACACCGTGCCGCGCGCCCCGATCACAGTGAGCGGCGTGCGTCCCGCGGCGCTCACCGCGACCGCCTCCACCAACCGCTCGGGCGCGACCGCGCTCTGGCTCGCTGGGAAACGCGAGCCCGATATGCCGTGCAGCTCGTCGCCCACTGACACGAGCCAGAAGTCGTGCGCCGCGGCCAGTCCGGCCGTGAGACAGAGCCCCGCCAGGGTGACCACGAATCGCTTCATGGACGTCCTCCCAAAGCTGCCCCGCTGCACGCGGGGTTTGACGTCGGGTTGAGGGCGATGGAAGTCGCGCGGGCGGCCGATTGCGTGCTCGAGCGACGACCTTGACCCGACGTTGACGACCCCGCGCTACGCTGTCCCCTGATGCTGACCGTCTGCACCGTCCTGCCGCCCCCTGAGCGCCCACGCGTCGATGCCGCGGGCGACGGGTGCTTTGCCACCTACCACGCCGAGTCGCTGCGCGAGGTGCTGCACGCCGCCCGGCGCAAACGGGTGGATGCGCTGGTGATCTCTGTGCACCGCTGCCGCGGTGAGACGCTGCCGGCGGTCGCGCGCTTCGTGCGCGAGTTCCCGTCGATCCCCGCCGTCGTCCTCGTATCGCGCCACGACCGGGAATCCACCGAGACCCTGCTCCGGCTCGGCGCCACTGGCGTCCGGGCGGCGGTGGACTGCACCGAGCCCGGCGGCTGGCGCAAGCTGCGCGAGGTCGTGGGGCATCCCGCCTCCCCTGTCGCCGCCCGCATCCTCCAGCGCCTCATACCCGCACTTGGAGACACCCCGCCGGACACGCGACTATTCTTCGACGCCATGGTCCGGCTCGCGCCGGCGATCATCACGGTGCGCGGCCTCGCGCGCCACCTGCGGCAGCGGCCCAGCTCCTTGATGTCCCGCTTCTACCGCGCCGGGCTCCCCTCCCCCAAGAGCTACCTCGCGGCGATGCGGCTGCTGCACGCGGCGTATCTGTTCGAGAACCCGGGGCTGTCGGTCGCGGACGTGGCCTACCGCCTCGATTACTCGTCGCCCCAGAGTTTCGGCCGCCACCTCCGGGCAGTGCTCGGCGTGACCGCCGGCGAGTTCCGGCGCCGCTTTCCCTTCGAGGTCTCGCTGCTGCGTTACATCGATCTGCTCATCACCCCGTACCGGGAGGCCCTGCGTGCGTTTCACCCCCTCAATGCGGGGATCTGGGACCAAGGACCGGACGCCGCTCGCGTCTCCCGGGCGGGGTGAGCCGCTCAGTCCGCGGCCTGCCGCACGACGCGGTGCTCCGCGGTCGCCGCCTCGCGGCGCAGCACCGAAAAGCGCGCGATGCTGCCGCGCAGCCGCTCGGCGAGCTGGGCGAGCTGCTGGGACGTCGCGGTAAGGTCGCCCATCGCGGTGATCTGCGCCTGCGTCGCCGCCGCCGCACCATCCGCGTTCTCCGACGACGCGCTGGAGATGCTCGCCACCTGCTGCAGCGCTTGCGCCAGGTCGGCGAGCCGCTGCGCCTGGCTGCGCGACACCTCGGCCGCCGCGTTGACTAGGTCGCCGATCAGCTGTACGCCCTGGTGCAGCTCCTGCAACGCCGCGTCCGCTTCGCCGGCCACTGCCCCGATGTCGCGGACCTTCGCCTCGCCCGACTGCATGGCGCGCGCGGCTGCGTCGATCCCCGCGCGCAGCTCGCTCACCAACTCCGCCACCTCCCGCGCCGACTTCCCCGCCTCCGCTGCGAGCGTGCGCACCTCGTCGGCCACCACCGCGAACCCCTCCCCGTGTTCCTCCGCGCGCGCCGCCTCGATCGCGGCGTTGAGCGCGAGCAAGTGCGTCTGGCGCGCGATCCGGGCGATCGCCTGGGCGAACACGCCGATCCGGTCGGACATCCCGGACAGGCTCAGCACCGTCGAGGCGGTGGCCCGCACCTCGTCACCTACGCCGCGCAGCGTCTGACTGGCGCGCTCCACCCGCTCGCGCCCCCGTTCCGCCGCGCCGGTGAGGCGGGCTGCGTCCGCCTGCATCATCTCCGCGCGCACCCGCAGCGTCTCCGCCTGATCGGCCGCCTTGGCGCTCTCGCCGCGCGACCCCTCCGCCATCGTGCGCTGCGTGCCCAGGTCCGTGGCGAGCTGCTGTGCCGTCTGTGTCACCGCCTCCGACGTCGCGTGGATCTGCTCGGCCGACGCCGCCAGCTCCTCGGCGAAGGCCGCGACTTCGTCCGCCTCCCGCTGCACCGTGGAGATCGTCCGGCCGATCTCCTCGAGCATCCGGTTGAGGCTCTTCTCGAGGAACCCCAGCTCGTCGGACTCGGTCGCCAGAGCGCGCACCGCCAGGAACCCCTGCTCCGCCTCCGCCATCACGCGCCGCGTCTGCCGGATCCGCGCGATCAGCGTCGCCGGGATGCGCTTCAGCACCATCGCCACAGCGATAAACAACACCGTCTCGAGGTAGGCCGTGGTGCCGAGGCCGGGAGCGCCGCCGTACCAGAGGTAGTGCAGCTGGCTCGCCCCGAGATAGGCGAGGGAGGCCACCAGCACCAGGAAGTCGCCCACCGCCGTGTCTTGGTCGAAGCTGTAAGGGATGACCGCGATGAAGAGCGCGACCAGGGTGCCGCCGTGCCCGAACCAGACGACCAGTACCGCGGCCAGCACCACGTCGAGGAACGCGAGGACGTAAATAGCCCACCAGCGGTACCAGCCTCGCTCATGCACCATCCCCAGGAGGGCGTTGACGATCGCAGCCCCGCCGGCCACGAGGACCATCGTCCCCGCCCGCGTCGTCACCGCGCCGCCGATCAGGCCGAGAATCCCCAGCAGGAACCCGCCGCCGATCATGATCCAACGACGGCGGTGGCTCCGCGCGAACGTCTCAAGGTCCTTGAGCCGCTGCTCGAGGCTGGACGCCTCGTCGGTCCAGCCACGCAGTCGGTGGGCGAGGGAGAGGCGGTCGGGAGGGGAGGACGGCCGGGTCACGGTTGGAAGTATAGGCGCGCGCCGCACGTCAGGCGATCAGGCCCAGCTCCCGCGCCGTGAGCAGCGCTTCGACGCCGTAGCCCGGGCGCTCGAGCGCTTCGCGGCCGCCCTCCTGGCGGTCCACCACGGCCAAGACGCCCAGCACCCTGCCGCCTTCGGCCTCCACGGCGGCGATGGCCTCCTGGGCGGAGGCCCCGGTCGTGATCACGTCCTCGACGACTACGACCGCCATCCCTGCCGTGAAGCAGCCCTCGATCCGCCTGCCGGCACCGTGGGTCTTGGCCTGCTTCCGCACGGTGAAGGCGTCGAGGGCGAGGCCGCGGTTGCGGGCCGCCAGGGCGACGGCGGAGGCCACGGGATCGGCTCCGAGCGTGAGGCCGCCGATCGCCTGGGGGTGCCAGCCGCGGGCCGCCAGGCGCTCCAAGCCAAGGGCGCCGATCAGGGCCAGGCCTTCGCCCGACATCGTGGTGAGCCGGGCGTCGATGTAGAATGAGGAACGGCGGCCGGAGGCAAGCACGAAGTCGCCCCGCCGGACGGAGCGCTCGAGCAGCAGATCGTGGAGGCGCTGGCGGAGCGGCGAGTCGGCTGGCACTGGGGGAGAAGTAGTAGCCATGGCTACTACTAGTGCTTCCTGGTGACGATTTGCTTGAGCGCGCCCAGCAGGCCCCGGCCGCCGGCCTGCGGTTGATCGGTCAGCGCCGTGGTGACGTCGGCGGCGAACGCGGTCACGGTTGGCTGGCGGTCTGCTGGGTTGCGGGCCAGGCCTCGCATCACGGCGGCTTCGAGCGGGGCGGGGAACTGCAGCCCCTTGACGGCCTGGTTCAGCGGGATCGGGGGTTCGCTCAGCAGCTGCTGGAATAACTCGCGGGGGT
>JACOVF010000043.1 GCA_016177465.1 Gemmatimonadota bacterium | reverse complement strand
TTCGTCTTCGTGCTCGCCACGTTCATCGGGCTGGGCGTGATCCGCCGCGTGTCGCGGCTGTTGTACACGCCGCTCATGTCGCTCACCAACGCGATCTCGGCCATCGCCGTGGTCGGCTCCCTCGTGGTGGCCGGCGCCGACTATCCGCGGACGATCCGCATCCTGGGCGCGGTGGCGCTGTTCGCCTCGATGACCAACATCGTCAGCGGGTTCCTGATCACGGACCGCATGCTGAAGATGTTCAAGAAGCAATGACCCACGCCGTCGCGCAGTTCGCGGCGATCGCCGCGACCGCGCTGTTCATTCTCGCGCTCTACTGGATGAACGATCCGAAGACCGCCCGCCGCGGCGTGTATGCGGGCGTGGCGGGCATGGCGATCGCGGTGGTCGCGACCTGGATCCAGCCGGAGATCGTCCACCACGCTTGGATCTTGCTGGCGATCGCCGCCGGCTTCCTCGTGGGCGTGCCGTTATCCCGCGTCCCGCTGACGGCCGTGCCGCAGCGGACGGCGCTGTCCCACTCCTTCGGCGGGCTCGCGGCGGGACTCGTCGGCACGGCGGAGTACTACCTGTGGCTGCAAGAAGGCCCGGAGCATTTCACGACCTTCCGCATGAGTGCCCTGGTGGCCGAGGTGATCCTCGGCTTCCTCACGTTTACCGGGAGCCTCATGGCGGCGGGGAAGCTGCAGGAGGTGCGCTGGATCCCGCAGCGGCCGGTCACCTATCCGGGGCAAAACGTCGTCAACCTCGGGGTCCTGGGTGCGGCTGTGGTCCTGGGTGTGCTGCTGGTCCGGCACCCCACCGCTGCGTGGTCGGGCAGCGTCTTCCCCGCCGTGATCGGGCTCGCGCTGCTGTTCGGGGTGCTGCTCATCATCCCCATCGGCGGCGCCGACATGCCCACGGTGATCTCCATCCTCAACTCGTACGCCGGCCTCGCCGCCGTCGCCATGGGGTTCGTGCTCGACAACCGGCTGCTGGTGACCGCCGGCGCGCTCGACGGCTCGAGTGGCCTGATCCTGTCGATCATCATGTGCCGGGCGATGAACCGCTCGTTCACCAACGTCCTGTTCGGCGCGTTCGGCACCGTGAAGAAGGCGCTGGTGGCCGGCGAACAGAAGGTGTGGAAGCAGGAATCGCCCGAGGGCGCCGCGCAGCTGCTGGACCAGGCGCGGCTGGTGGTCGTCATTCCGGGGTACGGCATGGCCGTGGCGCAGGCCCAGCACAAGGTGCGGGAACTGTTCGACCAGCTCACCAAGCGCGGCATCGCCGTCAAGTTCGCCATCCATCCCGTCGCCGGTCGCATGCCCGGGCACATGAACGTGCTCCTCGCCGAAGCCGACATCCCGTACTCCGCGCTCGTCGAGATGGACGAGATCAATCCGGAGATGCCGCAGTGCGACGTCGCGCTCGTGATCGGCGCGAACGACGTCGTGAATCCCGCCGCCCGCTACGCCAAGGGCTCGCCGATCTACGGCATGCCGATCATCGACGCGGACAAGGCCAGGACCGTGCTGGCGATCAAGCGCAGCAAGAAGCCCGGGTTCGCCGGCATCGACAACGAGCTGTACGTCCGGGACAACACCTGGATGCTGTTCGGCGACGCGAAGGGAGTGATCGGCGACCTGGTGAAGCAGTTTGCGGGCGGCGGCCTCCACTAGGGCGTGTCTTTCGCTCGACCCGAACCACCCCATCACCAAGAGGTGCTGCGCCCATGATCGAAGGTCTGGTCGTCCTGCTCGTGATCTTCGTCCTCGCGATGATCGTCGGCTTCGAGATCATCACCAAGGTACCCACCACGCTGCACACGCCGCTGATGTCCGGGTCCAATGCCATCTCGGGGATCACGATCATCGGCTCGATGCTCGTGGCCGGGATGGGGGCGACGCGGCTCGCCCAGGTGTTCGGCGTCATCGCCGTGGTCTTCGCCATGATCAACGTGGTGGGCGGCTACGTCGTGACCGACCGGATGCTGCAGATGTTCAAGCGGAAGCCCGAAGGGGAGCAGTAATGGCGGCGCTGATCGAGCTCGCCTACCTCGCCGCCGCCATCCTCTTCATCATCGGGCTCAAGCGCCTGGCCCACCCCGCGACGGCGCGGCGGGGGAACGTCGCGTCGGCCGTGGGCATGCTGATCGCCATCGTCGCCACGCTCGTGGACCGCCAGATCCTGAGCTTCCCGCTGATCCTCGTCGGGGGCGTGATCGGCTCGGCGCTGGGGCTGTGGATGGCCCGCGCCGTGAAGATGACGGCCATGCCGCAGATGGTAGGGATCATGAACGGCTTCGGGGGGGGCGCGTCGCTGCTCGTCGCGGCGGCCGAATGGCACCGGCTGGTGCAGCCGGACGCGGTGTTGGAGCTCAATACCGCGGTCAGCATCTACGCCTCGACGCTGGTCGGCGCGGTGACGTTCTCCGGGAGCATGGCGACGACCAGCGCCAGGTTGAGCCAGTGCCGGCCCTTGAACCCTAATCGGCATCCCGTAGAGCGGGCTCGACGGCGTGTTCCGCGCGGCGGGGTTGACCACGTCGTTCGCGCCGATCAAACGCCGAGTTCGAGTTCGCCGACGTGGCGCTGGATCCTCGACGCGGACCGGGCGGCGAACGTCATCGTAATGAAGCGCAGCATGAACCCAGGGTTCGCGGGCGTCGAGAACGAGCTGTTCTACAACCCCAAGACGGCGATGCTGTTCGGGAACGCGAAGGATTCGCTCCTCAGGCTCATCGCTGAAGTGAAGGCCGTCTGAGGCGAGGCGTCGCCGCAACACCGCGGCCGCTTGACCGCCTCGCGCGCTCGACGCAGGTTCGGCTGTCCCTTTTCCCGGAGATTCTTCCATGCGTTGGCAGGTCGTCCCCGGCATCGTCGCCGCGCTCGCCCTCGTCGCGTGCAGCGGCACGGACCGCGGAGCTGTGTCTGCTCCCGAGTTCGCCCACGTGCAGGACCTGGTGGGCACGCCCGATCTGATCGTGGATGCCAAGGCGCTCGCGACCTCATGGGTCGTCTACGACCAGGAGTTGAAGGAATCGTTCTGCAGCATCTCGGAAGCGAACCTCGCTCCCGGCAAGTACCGGTTACTCCGCTTCACGGTGACGACGCCCAACATCGGGGATGCCGACGTCTTCATCGGCGATCCGAACCGGCATTGGGACCCCAACGGCGACGGCGACGGCGGCGACTCCGACGGGCTGTTCGAGAACGACGCCTGCCACCGCCATTATCACTTCCGGAACTACGCCCTGTACCAACTTATCGACGCGTCGGGGAAGATCACACGCGCGCGCAAGAACGGCTTCTGCATGATCGACGTCACCCCCTTTAACGACGGGGTCTCGGTCGGGTCGTGGGTGTACCGGTCGTGCGGTCGCCCGGCGCGCCCGGAGCTGGGCTTGGCGGAAATCCGCGGCAACCAGGGGATCAGCGTCGGCTACGCCGACACCTACTTCAAGTGGCTGGGCGGGCAGTACTTCGTGCTGAACGACCCCCGGGCCGACCTGATTCCGCCGGGCACGTACACCTTGCGGATCTGGGTGAACCCCCCGTTCACGGCCCGGGGCAAGGAGCCATGCCCGGCCGTCGATCCCCAGGGGTTCTGTCACATGTTCCGGGAGAGCCGCTACGATAATAACATCGGCCAGGTAGTGATCACGATCCCCGATCACCCGGGCAAGAAGGGCTACGGGCCGGGCGGCGGGCAGGAGCCGCAGGACGAGGTCGTGGACGACGAGAATAGACCGGATAAGTAGAGACGTCGAACCAGAGCGTCGAGCGAACCCGGGGTCACGGTTTCGCTCGACGCTTTCGTTTTGACGTCGCTGCTCGACGCCTGCGTTCGACGCGCCTCACGCCTGCACGATCGTGATCTGAAATCCGTCCGGGTCGGTCAGCGCGAACGCGCGGTCGCCCCAGGGGAGGTCCCGCGGCTCGTAGGTCAAGGTCCCGCCCCGGGCCTTGATGTCGGCGGCGAGGCGATCGATGTCCTGCACGGTGTTGCACCACAGCCGGAAGCCGGCGCCCTTCACGCGATCGCGGCCCTTGGCGAAGTCGTCCTGATTGAGCATCAGGTCCACGGCCCCGGCTTTCATCTGGACGCCGCGCAGCACGCCGTCCTCCTCCCAGCGCTCGCCCTCCACGAACCCGAGGATGTCCCGGTACCAGGCGATGCTCCGGTGGAGGTCGTTCACCGTGAACGAGGCCGAGCACTCGCGCATCCGCAGCGTTTCAGGCTGTTTTCGCTCGGGCTTCTTCTTCTTCTTCGTCTTGGTCGCCATGGCGTTCTCCTCCGTATACCTGAAGCGTAGCGCTTGCCCGGCGGCTCCGCCAGATTTCCGCAGGCTGAAGCCTGGGCTTGTGCTCGCCGAGCCCACTCTTCAGAGTGGGAAACCAACGTGATCCCCCATTCCTTAAGAGGGAGTCTGCATCCATGTCTTTCCGCTGCTCGTCGCGGATCCTTGGGCTCCTTACCAGTGTCTGCCTCTTCGCCGCCCCGGCATTAGCCCAGGTTGTTCAGGAGCGCGTGGATTTGTCCGTGGTCCAGCGCATCCGCGACGAGGGCCTGAACCGCTCGCACGTGGGCGAGCTGGCGGGCTACCTGATGGACGTGATCGGGCCGCGGCTGACTGGGTCTACCGCCATGCGCCGCGCCAACGACTGGGTGGCCGAGCAGTTCCGGGGCTGGGGCCTCGGGAACGTCGTGGTGGAGCCGTGGGGGCGGTTCGGGCGTGGGTGGGAGCGGGTGTCGTTCAGCGCCCGGATGATCGATCCCTGGGTGCAGCCGCTGATCGGCTCGGCGCTCGCCTGGAGCGGCAGCACCCGCGGCCTCGTGGCCGGGCCGGCTGTGCTCGTCCAGATCGCCGATACCGCCGATTTCGAGAAGTACCATGGGAGACTGAGGGGCGCCTTCATCTTGCGAGCGGGGCCGCGCGCGCTCGCTCCGGATACCGTCGCGCCGTGGCAGCGGACGTCGCTCACGCAGCTGCTCGACACGACCGAGCGCAGGGTGCCGACGCCGCCGACACCGGAGCAGCAGGCCCGCTCCCGCGTGCAGCAGGACCTGAACCGCCGGATCTACGAGTTCCTGCGCCGCGAAGGGGCGACCGTGCTGGTGACCGCGTCGCGCTACAACTATATGACGCTCAACCCGCAGGCCGGCGAGTTCTCGCGCGCCGCACGGGACTCCGAGAGCTTCGATCCGCTTCCCGCGATGCAGCTCAGCGCCGAGCAATACAACCTGATCGCCCGCAACCTCCAGCGCGGGGTGCCGGTGCGGCTCGAGGCGAACATCCAGAACCACTGGGCGACGCAGGATTCACTGGCCTACAACACGCTCGCCGAGATCCCGGGCTCGGACCTCCAGAGCCAGGTCGTGATGATCGGCGCGCACTTGGACAGCTGGTTCGGCGCCACCGGCGCGACCGACAACGGCGCCGGCTCGGTCGTGGTGATGGAAGCGATGCGCATTCTCAAGACGCTCGGCCTCCGGCCGCGCCGCACGATCCGCGTCGCCCTGTGGAGCGGCGAGGAGCAGGGGATGCTCGGCGCCCGCGGGTGGGTGCGGAACCACCGCCGCGAGCTCGCCGACATCTCGGCGTACCTGAACATCGACACCGGAACGGGCCGGGTGCGCGGCATCTGGAGCCAGAACGACCCCGCCGTGGTGCCGATCTTCGAGCAGATCCTGTCGCCGTTCAGGGACATCGGCGTCGTCGCCGTGCGGCGCGGCTTCAGCGGAAGCACCGATCACATCGCGTTCGACGAGGCGGGCGTCCCGGGCTTCGATTTCGACCTGGATCTGATGGACTACTTCACCCGCACCCACCACACCAACGCCGATACCTACGACCGCCTGGTCATCGACGACCTCGAGCAGGCCGCGGTCGTCGCGGCGTACACCGCCTATCACCTGGCGATGCGGGACGAGAAAATGCCGCGCAAGCCGGCCGCAACGCGGGGGAACTGAATTCTCTCGAAGGGAGCAGACGATGCCGACCAGTAATGCTTCAGCCGTGTGGGCAGGAAAGCTCAAGGACGGGAACGGGAAGTTCACCGCGGGGAGCGGCGCCTTCAGCGGGGCCTACACGTTCGCCACCCGCTTCGAAGGCGCTCGCGGCACGACCCCCGAGGAGCTCATTGCTGCCGCGCACGCGGCCTGTCTCAGCATGGCCCTCTCGGCGGGGCTGGAGAAGTCGGGGACACCGGCCACCCGTATCGAGACCCGGGCGGCGTGCACGCTCGAGATGGTGGGCGGCGGCCCG